>NZ_FR890683.1:0-67685 GCF_000435935.1 Ruminococcus sp. CAG:57
GGCACAGTAAGAGGTGTCGTTCAGATATCCCACGGTATGTGCGAATATTTCAGACGTTATGACGACCTCGCTGAGTTCCTCACAGGCTTAGGCTTCGCTGTCTGCGGAAACGACCACCTCGGTCATGGCGACAGTGTGAACGACAGCTCCGAGCTTGGCTACTTCTCCCCTGAACATGGCTGGGAAAACGCTGTCGAGGATATGTATACTCTCACAAAAATGATGAAACACAACTACCCTGACAAGCCGTATTTTCTTCTCGGCCACAGCATGGGAAGCTTCCTTGCAAGAGCTTTTGTCACCAAGCATGGCAGAAACCTCACAGCGGCTATCTTCTGTGGAACAAGCGGCGGCATGGAGGGTATTCCTGCTTTGCTCACCCTTGTTGACAGCCTGAAAATACTCCATGGTGATAAATATAGGAGCAACGCTGTAAATAAGCTTGCTTTCGGTGCTTATACAAGAAAAATTACCGATAAGGTCAGCGAATATGATTGGATATCCCGTGACCCTGAAATAGTTTCCACCTACGAAAAAGACCCTAAATGCAACTTTATTTTCACCCTAAACGGCTTTGAAAATCTTGCAAAGCTTTTGTGGTATGTTTCAAACGAAAAGTGGTTCTCCACCTATCCGAAAACTTTGCCTACCTATCTTATAGCAGGCAGTGCCGACCCTGTGGGAAACTACGGAAAAGGCGTACTAAACGTGTTCAACAGGCTGTCCCTCAACGGCTGTGACGTTGAGATGAAGATATACGAAAATGCACGTCACGAGCTTGTGAACGAAACCAACCGCCGCGAAGTGTATAATGATATTGCAGATTTTCTGCTCGATATCATAAGCTCTGAAATGTGTTCAGATTAAGCTGTAAGGGAGAGAAGTCAACGTGTTTGCTGTAATAAACAGTGTAGGTCTGCTGGGGCTTAATGCCTTTGCGGTCAAGGTGGAGATAGAAGCTTCAAAGGGTCTGCCCTCTTTCGATATCGTGGGGCTTGCAGACGCATCTGTAAAAGAAAGCCGTGAACGTGTGCGTTCTGCACTGCGTTCAAGCGAGATAACATTGCCTCTGAGAAAAATAATCATAAATCTTGCACCTGCCGATGTGAGAAAAACAGGCTCGGTCTATGACTTAGCCGTGGCAGTTGCACTCTTGCGAATGGCTGACCTTGTTGATGACAGTATGCTTTCCACCTCCGCTTTTATCGGTGAGCTTTCTCTCAGCGGAGAAGTAAGACCTGTTCAGGGCGTTTTGCCTATGACCATAATGGCGCAGAAAATGGGACTTTCTGAGATATATGTTCCTACCGACAATGTTCGTGAAGCTTCCGTTGTGGAGGGTATAAAAGCCTATGGCGTAAGGTCTTTACGTGAGCTTGTTTTTCACTTTGAGAAAAAGGCGGCAATAGTTCCTGCGGCACATTATAAGCCCACCGCTGAAAGCTATTTCGGAAGTCTTGATTTTGCCGACGTAAAAGGACAATCAGCGGCAAAAAAAGCATTAGAGGTCGCAGCGGCAGGCGGTCACAACGTTCTTATGATAGGTTCGCCTGGCTCAGAAAAATCAATGCTTGCAAAACGTATGCCGTCGATACTTCCTGCCATGACCTTTGAGGAGTCCATAGAAACCACAAATATCCATTCTGTGGCAGGACTTTTGGACAGCAACAGTCCTCTTATCACCGCCAGACCTTTCCGTTCACCGCATCATACAGTTTCACCAGCAGGACTTTCAGGCGGAGGCTCTGTGCCAAAGCCCGGCGAGATATCCCTTGCACATAACGGCTTGCTTTTTCTTGACGAGCTTGCAGAGTTTTCACGCCCTGCCCTTGAGATCTTACGTCAGCCTTTGGAGGACAGGCAGGTGACCATATCCAGAGTGTCAGGGTCGATAACATACCCATGTTCGTTCATGCTTATTGCTGCAATGAATCCATGTCCATGCGGATATTTTGGTCACCCCACAAGAAAGTGCATATGCTCTCCGAAACAAGTTTCAAGCTATCTTTCCAAAGTCAGCGGACCACTTCTCGACCGTTTCGACATTCATTTGGAGGTCGCACCTGTTGAGTTTGCAGATCTTTCTTCCACTGCCAAAGAGGAGTCATCAGCGTCCATAAGAGAGCGTGTTCAAAAAGCCCGTGACATACAAAACGAGCGTTTCAAAGGCACTAGCATAACCTGCAACGCACGAATAACTTCTGATATTCTTCACGAGGTCTGCCCTGTGACAGATGAGGCTTCGAAGCTTTTGGAGAACGTTTTTGACAGGCTGGGTCTTTCAGCAAGAGCCTATGACCGCATACTTAAAGTCGCACGAACTGTTGCGGATATGGACGGTGCAGAGGTCATAGACAAAAAGCATATCGCAATGGCTGTTCAGTATCGAAGCCTTGACAGAAAATACTGGAATGGGTGATATGTGCGTCACATAAAAGCTGACAGGAAACGGGCGAACTGTTCGCCCCTACTATGGCGTATTCAATACATATGATAATTGCAGACGGTTTTTATTCCGTCTGTTTTTTTGTGCAAAAAAGTACGGGAACGCCCGAAACATTCCCGTACTGTCCTTATCACAATTCTATAATTATCCCTTAAAAATTCTATTCCAAAAAAATCAATCTGCCACTGCGTTCTTTGCGATAACGTCTGCAACAAGATTTGCAGGAAGCGGCTCGTAACGTGCTTTTTCAAATGTGAACACGCCCTGACCCTGTGTCATTTGTCTCAGAAGCAACGTGAAGTCTGCCATTTCAGCCATTGGAACTTCCGCAACTATTTCTGTCATGCCCTTCTTTTCCGCAGGATTCATGCCCAGAACTCTGCCTCTTCTCTTATTAAGCTCACCCATCATGTCGCCAGTGTTATCGTCAGGTACGAAAACGCTCAAGGAGCCGATCGGTTCGAGGAGAACAGGCTCTGCCTGACGCATACCCTCTTTGTATGCGATAGAAGCTGCCATTTTGAATGCCATTTCTGAGCTGTCAACAGGGTGATATGAGCCGTCCACAAGGATAGCTTTCAGACCTACTACAGGGAAACCTGCGAGAACGCCTTTCTTTACGCTTTCCTGCAAGCCCTTTTCTACGGCTGGGAAGAAGTTCTTTGGAACTGCTCCGCCAAACACCTTTTCTTCAAATACAAGGTCGTCAGATACGCATGGCTCAAATTCTATCCAAACGTCACCATACTGACCGTGACCGCCTGACTGCTTCTTATGTCTGCCCTGCACCTTGACTTTCTTTCTGATAGTTTCACGATAGGAGATCTTAGGCACAGAAGTTTCTACTTCAACGCCGAATGTTCCTGCAAGTCTGCCCACAACTGAATCAAGGTGAAGTCCGCCCAAGGTGCTGAGTATCATTTCGTTTGTTGACGGGTCGAGCTTGTAATCTATAGTAAGATCTTCTTCCATAAGTCTTGTCATTGCGGCGGATATCTTGCTTTCATCGCCCTGCTTTTTAGCTCTTACTGCCATTTTGTAGCATGGCTTAGGGAAGGTCATAGGTGCAAACTTAACAACTCTTGCGGAGTCACAGATAGTATCGTTGGTGTTCACGTTCATCTTCATTGCAACAACGATATCTCCACAGCCTGCTTCGGCAACGTCTATCTGCTTTTTGCCCTGAAGCGTAACAAGCTTTCCGACCTTTTCGGTGCTTCCTGTGGTAGCGTTCACAACCTCCTTGTTAGGTGTAAGCTTTCCTGAAAATACCTTTATGTATGACATCTTGCCAACAAATGGGTCAGCAACTGTCTTGAATACAAATGCACTCATAGGGTCGCTTTCAACGCAAGCGACCTCAACAGCTTCGCCGTCTGCTGTTTCGCCTATCATAGCGTCCTTTTCTGACGGAGGAGGGAGCAGCAGGTCTATCTCCTTAAGGAGCATATCAACGCCTGAGAGGTCTGTGGAAGAAACGCAGGTAACAGGAGTTATAATGCCTGAGTTCATGCCGCTATGTATTCCGTCGGTAAGCTCTTTCTGTGTGAATGCTTCGCCTGAGAAGAACTTTTCAAAAAGCGCCTCGTCAGTTTCTGCAACGGCTTCGGACACGGCTTCGATAAGTCCGTCGATACGATAACCCATTTTCTCTGATACATCAGCTGTAGGCATATCAGTTTCAACTGCCTTGCCGTCTTCATACTTATATGCTTTCATCTCAATGAGATTTACATAAGAAACTATCTTTCTGTCTGCGATAACAGGCACAACAACAGGGCAAACTGTAGGTCCGAACTCTGCTTTGAGCTGAGTAAGAACGTTATTGAAGTTTGCGTTATCGTCATCAAGCTTTGTTACAACGAACATTGTAGGCTTGCCCATTTCCTTTGCAAGGTCATAAGCCTTGTGAGTACCTACACGAACGCCTGATTTACCTGATACAGTAATGAGTACGCAACCGCTTGCGGCAATGCCCTCAACAGCTTCGCCCTCGTAATCGAACATACCGGGAGTATCAAGAAGATTTACCTTGAACTCGCCAGTTTCCAAAGAAGAAAGAGATGTGTAAACAGAACATTTTCTCTTTATCTCATCAGGGGTATAATCAGAAACAGTGTTTCCGTCAGTTATCTTGCCGAGCCTGTCAGTAGCTCCGCTTTTATATAGCAGTGCCTCAGTCAGAGAGGTCTTTCCAGAACCTGCCTGACCTGCAATAGCAATATTTTTTATTTTTGTGCTGTCGTATTTTTTCAAGTTGATCGCTCCAATCTATGCCGTTGGACGGCTTAATGTGATATGCAGTATAATTATATGTATCATTTACACAAAATATATCAACCGCATAAGATAATTATATACTATTTTCACATAAATAGCAAGAGCGGAAAGAAAAATTTCTTTCGTGAATGTGAACAAAGTTTAGACTTGTTATAAAGCAGATTGCACAAGGGCGAAAGAAGTGAGGAGTGAGGAATGAGGAATTAGGAATTAGAAATTAGGAATGAGCAAAGCTGCCCTCAAGCGCCGAGCGAAGCGATTTTGCGGCGGCAGGACTTGCCCGAATATCTGTAGGGGTGCGGTTATCAGAGATGTGTGAATGCAAAAAAAGCTCCCCGAGCGTTTCGGAGAGCTTTGCGTTATTTTACCCTTATGATAGGCTGAAGCTGTATCCCTTCAAGAGCCGACTGAATAGTTTCGGGTATGAGTTCAAACTCAGCCACTATGGAGTTTGGCTTCTTTTCACAGTTGTCCTGCGCATATGGTACGAAATAGTAGTTTCTCAGATTTTGCAGATAACCTATGTTTTTAGCACACCCTGCCAGTGCGTCATTTGTCGATATGGCGATGACCACGGGACGAGCATTTCTCAGATGACTTTTTACCGCCATGGTGGCTGGAGTGTCCGTCAAGCCAAGAGCAAGCTTTGCTGCCGTGTTTGAGGTGCAGGGTGCTACTACCATGATATCACACATCTTTTTCGGGCCGATCGGCTCGGCTTCTTCTATGGTGCGTATGACCTTGCGGCCTGCTATGGTTTCAAGACGTTTGATGTTTTCTTCCGCTGTGCCAAAACGTGTAGATATAGATGCGGCGTTGAAAGACATTATTGGCACAAGCTTTGCGCCCTGCTGCACAAGCCGTTCTGCGGCGGCAAATGCCTTTTCAAAGGTGCAGAAGGAGCCGGTCATGCAAAAGCCTATTCGTATGCCGTCAAGTGACATTCTTTGTTCCCCTTTCATTCAAAATGTCCGTGACTGTTCGGGCGATTATCTCTCCTGCAGTCATAGGTGCGGCTTTGGCTGGAAGTCCCAATGCCCATACCACACGCCTGTTCAGCTTTGCGGCAGTTTCATGATCTACTCCGCCAGGTCGGGAGGCAAGGTCTATGATAAGAGATTTTTTATCCATTACGCCCAAAAGCTTTTCATCAAGTATCATGGCAGGGACGGTGTTTATTATTATAGTGTACCCCGAAATATTGTCCGCAAGAGCTGTGATAAGCTCTGCCTTATATCCTGCACCCTCGGCTTCTGCAAGCGCAGAAAGCTTTCTTGCGGATATAGTCACATCTGCGCCGACAGCCCGAAAAAGCTTAGCGCAGGCTTTCGCTACTCTACCATAGCCAATAACTAGGACGGTGGAACCGTTCACGGTGACAGCAAGCTCCTGCATGGCTATTTGCAAAGCGCCCTCCGCCGTGGGGATACAATTTCTTATAACAAGCTCCTCTCGCTTATAGTAATCCTTAACATCGAAGCCAAGAGAGGAGAAATATTCTATTTGATCACGGCGGAGCAGACCGCCTGCCACGAGTGCATTTTTCTTTAAATGCGTTGAAACGTCACTGCATGATACCTTTACATTACGGCTAGAAGAGATATCCAGCCCGTCAGCTTTCATTAGAGGGAGCACGAGAACGTCCGCCTTTTCGGTGAGCTGATCGAGATGAGCGAGGGGGATAGTGTCCTCGCCTTTATCGTCCATGCCGTAAGTATAGACCCTGCCGATTTTAGTGAGAGTCTGAGCTGTATATGTTTGTCTTGCGTCACCGCCGACGCAGAGGAAAACTGTTTTTTTCATATGGATACCTCCTATGGGACTATGCCTGATAGAGTTATATATAATTATATGTATCGGTGGGCTAAATGTTACCGGCAAAACAAAACGCCCTATCCCTGCAAAGCAAGAATTGCGGCGCTTTGATATGATATCATATTTCTATCTTGATAAACTTCGGCTCGTGCTTTTTGAAATAGGTCAGATACTTAAAGCCTGCCGCCTGCGCCATTTCTACGCCTGCGGAAATATCCCTGCCGATATCTGCGGTGCAGTGGGCGTCTGAGCCTATGGTCAATATCTCGCCACCGAGGGCTTTGTAGAGCTTCACATAGCCAAGGTCCGGGAGGGGCTTGCCGTATTTTTGCCTTAATCCCGACACATTTATCTCTATGCCCTTGCCTTTTTGAATAAGTGTACAAAAAATTTCTCTTATTATCTCATCATAAGGGGCGAGGTCTATTTGAATACCGCAATCTCCTTGGATATATCGCAGAGGATAGGTTAGGTGTCCTAAAACGTCTAACTTGCCCCATTTGCACATTTCAAGCATTTCTTTGAAATAGTCGTCAAGGAGAGCATAGATTTGCGACAAGTCCATATTTTTGTACTCTATCCAATAGAAATCGTCCTTGCCTTTATTCTGATGATGTGAGCCGATGATAAAATCAAGTCGTTTGTCGGAGGCTATCTCTTCGGCAAATTCTATATCCTGCAAAGGCTGGCCAAGCTCTATTCCGCAGAGAAAATTTAAACCCTCCAGATGCTGTGAAGCTTCATACTGGGCGACTATGCTTGCGGGGGCATACTCCCCCGAGCCGTACATCATGCCGTCTTTCAGGGCTTCAGGATCACCGTAATGGTCGGCTTTATAGCGGAAATTGCAATCGCAATGGTCAGTTATGGCAAATGCCGCCAAGCCAAGTTCTTTGGCTTTTGCTAAAGACTGTTCTACAGTTCCCTCACCATCGGGGGAAAAGCCTGTGTGGGTGTGCATATCTATAAGAGTTTTCATAGGTTCTCCTATCTGTACAAAAGTTTGTACTTATATAGAATTGTAAAGCTTTTCAAGCTGTTTTGCCGCTTCTGCCGCACGTCTTACAAAGCTGTCAGGTGCAGTATTTCGGTACATGGTGGACTTTGACATATAAAGCTCTAATGACAATGGTGGCTGGTGGTCGAGGTTTTTGAGCTTTCTGAGAAATTTCTCAAAGTTCAGGTTGCCGTCAAACGGTATCATGTGTCCGTCGGTGTTGCCGTCGTTATCGTGGATATGCAGGCAGGCAAGCTTGCTGCCGAACTTTGTCAGGCAATCGGTATGCTTTGAGAAGCAATTCTCATGACCTGTGTCATAGCAAAATTTCACGTTATCGAGGCTGCCGAACTTGTCAAACAGCACGTCAAGAAACTGCGGGAGCTGGATATTCTCAAAGGCGATATCGACGCCGTTTTCTTCTCCGCACTGTATTATCTTGGCGAAATTCTCTACACCAAAACGAGATACCTCGGGCGGAACAAGCCCGTCAGTGGGGTGACATATCATGGTTTTTATGCCGTTTTCACCGCACACTCTTACACATTCAAGTGTTCGTTGGAGGATATATTCGCTCTCTGGGCATATTGTCCAAAGGGCGTTCATGCGGTCAAACTGTGAATGGACATTTTCTATTTCCAGTCCAAAATTTCGTACAATATCATACTGCGTGTATTTTAGTCCGTCAGAAAAACCAAGCATTACACCGTCAAAGCCGTTCTCTTTTATAAGTCTTATGCGCTCCTCAAAGGGTATTTTGAAGGTGAAGTCTGCAAACATACAGCGTTTCAATCTGTTTTCCTCCTTACCAAAAACAGCGGCAGAATTGCTCTGCCGCCGTGAAAATTTAGTTTTTGAGAGAATGGAGTGGTGCAGGGATCTGTCCGCCACGATTGATGAACTTGGAAGGCGACTCTTTTTTGAGCGGCATAACAGGTCCGCAGCCAAAAAGTCCGCCCCAATCAAGTTCTTCGCCAACGCCCTTGCCAATAGCAGGGATAACTCTTACGGCGGTGGTCTTGTTGTTTACCATACCGATAGCAGCTTCGTCTGCGATGATAGCGGAAATAGTATCGGCTGGGGTATCACCCGGAATACATATCATATCAAGACCAACTGAACATACAGCAGTCATAGCTTCAAGTTTTTCAATGCAGAGCGCACCGCTCTTTGCGGCATCGATCATGCCCGCGTCCTCAGAAACAGGGATAAATGCACCTGAAAGTCCGCCTATTCTTGAGCAAGCCATTACGCCGCCCTTTTTAACTGCGTCATTGAGCAGGGCGAGAGCTGCTGTTGTGCCATGTGTACCGCACTTTTCAAGACCTATTTCCTCGAGGATATGGGCAACAGAGTCGCCTACGGCCGGAGTTGGTGCAAGTGAAAGGTCAACGATACCGAATGGAACGCCAAGACGCTTGGAAGCGATAGTTCCAACGAGCTGACCCACTCTTGTTATCTTATATGAGATCTCCTTGATAACGTCGGATATCTTTGTGATATCAGCGTCAGGATATTTTCTCAAAGCGGCTCTTACAACACCAGGACCTGATACGCCCACGTTTATCATGCAATCAGGCTCGCCAACTCCGTGGAAAGCACCTGCCATGAACGGGTTATCCTCAACTGCGTTACAGAAAACAACGAGTTTTGCTGCGCCAAAGCAGGCAGAGTCAACTGTTCTTTCTGCACACTCTCTTACAACGCCACCCATCATTTTGCAGGCATCCAGATTGATACCTGTTTTTGTTGAACCGATATTTACAGAGGAACATACTCTCTCAGTAGTAGCAAGTGCCTCTGGGATAGACTTGATAAGCTCGATATCGCCTGCGGAGAAGCCCTTTGGAACGAGGGCTGTATATCCACCGATAAGGTTTACGCCAACGTCCTTTGCGGCTCTGTCCATAGCGTGTGCAAATGGAACAGGTGAACACTTGCAGGCAGCAGACACGATAGCGATAGGGGTAACGGAAATTCTCTTATTTATGATCGGGATTCCAAGCTCCTTTTCTATCTGTTCGCCCACCTCAACAAGCCTTGCAGCTTTTGCGGTTATCTTCTTATAGACATTTTCGCAGGCAACGTTTATATCGCTGTCGATACAATCAAGCAGAGAAATGCCCATTGTGATAGTACGAATATCAAGACAATCGTCCTGTATCATTCGTATCGTTTCCAACACGTCATATGTATTAATCATTTTACAGAAATCTCCTCTTTAGATATGGTGCATACAGTTAAAAATATCCTCGTGCATTGTGTGTATCTTAACACCCATTGTCTGACCAAGCTCTGTAAGTCCGTCTGCCATGGTAGCAAAATCGGAGTTGAGCTTTGTGATGTCAACAAGCATTATCATAGCAAAGAGGTCCTGCAAAACTGACTGAGTGACCTCGATAACATTCGCATTATATTCTGCACACTTTGTGCTTACCTTTGCAAGGATACCTACAGCGTCCTTACCTATAACCGTAACAACAGCTCTCATTAATAAGACCAGCCTTTCCAAATTCATTTATATATCTTCTATTATACCACACAGCGGAGATTTTGCCAAGAGTTTTAATTATAAATATTTTATTAACGTTGGAAATGCGTTTTATGGGGCGACGGTCAAGGCAGGTGGTTTGCGGTGAACGAAACGGGCGAACATTGTTCGCCCCTACCCATATTTGTACGAATTACAAAAAAATTCGTAAAAAAAATCAAAAACGTTGAAGTGCAAAAAAAAGCGGGGTGTCAGATTTCTGCAAAACAAAAAAAGTTTGATGAGCGGGACGTCAATTTCTGTGAGCTTGCGAGCAGAAATTTCGCCGCTCCCCTACAAAAAACGCCCCCATTTAGGGGACGTTCTTGTATTATTTTTCTGTTCTGAATGGTGCGAGTGGTATGCCTGTTTCGTTGAAGATAGTTACCTCGCAATAGTTGAACCAGTTATATCTTGCATATAGAGGTTTTTCAACAGCGTCTGACTTGATGAAAATTTTACTGCCGTTTATGGTGATATCGGCTTTTACGAACTCTTCGTCCTTGCCTGCTATCTCAAAGCCCTGTGCTTCGCCCTTTACTACAAAGCCGTTTTCGGCATGGTCAAAGCTAAGCTCTATACCACCGTTTTTATACTCCAGCGACTTATAGATAGGTCCAAATGCTTTTACGTCCATGCCGTAGAAAAGCTTTTCTGCCTGCAAACAAAGTCTTTCGCCAACGGGTACTTTATTCTTTGGGTGAATCTCGTTGAACTCACCGCAATCTGAGATAACAGCTATTCCTGTATTTTTCACTGTTTTATATGCTCTCATCTGTGCTTCTCTTATTTTACACCAATGCTTATAATCAGGGTCTGCGGCATATTTGAACATAGGCAGCTGGACGATTATGAACGGAAGCTCATCGTCGCCCCACTTCTCTCTCCAAAGCCTGATAAGAGATGTGAGGAGGGTGTAATAGCTGTCAGGCTTATGGTCGTCAGACTCGCCCTGATAATAGAGGAAGCCTTTTATTGTATAAGGACAAACTCTTGACACCATAGTCTCGAAAAGTCCTGTTGGGCGGAATGGGTTTACGCAGTTTATTGGACCCGGCCAATTCTTATCGCCAAGGATCTCGTTGGCTTTCTCCCAGCTCATTGTTGGGTCTTTTTGCAGAAGCTCCCCGTATTTTTTATCCCACACACGCTCAAATTTCTGATAATCTCTGTATTCTTTTATCTGCTCCTCTACAGTTTTGCCCTCAATACGTTTTTCATACTCGTCTATGTAGCTTCTTATTTCAGCGTTGTTTTCAAGGGTCGGTCTGTCTACCCATGCGGAGGCTGATGTGCCGCCCCAGTTACAGCCGATAAGTCCTACTGTTACGCCAAGGTCTTTGGCAAGCTTTCTTCCAAAGAAAAAGCCGACTGCACTCCATGCCCTTGAATTATCTTTTGAAGCCTGTGACCATGCGGTATTGTTTTCGTCCTCATAGAACATTTCGTCAAGGGTGCCACGCTTTTGAGTGTAATAAAATCTTACGTTGCAATCAGGGGTGAGGTTTTCGAGGACTTCTTTGCCGCCCTTTGCGTTTTGAAGTTCAAGCTCCATATTTGACTGACCGCCGCAGAACCACACTTCGCCTATCATGATACGGCAGAATTTTTTCTCTGTACAGCCGTCTGAAACTGTCATTTCATACTCTCCGCCAGCACTCATTGGAGGGAGAACGGCTGTCCACCTGCCGTCGCAGACCTGCGTCTGGACTGACACGCCGTTGAGCGTTACGGTGACAGTTCTTTCCTCGTCCCCAAGTCCCCAGACTGTTATGTTCTTGTCACGCTGGAGCACCATATCGTTTGAAAAAATATTTGCTACTTTTAACATACTTCTTTCACCTTTCAATACCTATAAAAATTCAATATTCAAAAAGATATCATCGCCTCAGGCGATACCTTAATTCCTCACTCCTAACTCCTCACTTACAGTGTGTGGTAGAAAAGAATGATATCCTCAAAGACGCCCTCTTTGTTTTCAAAGCCCTTCGGTACAGTGCCGAGCTTAACAAAGCCGAGGTTTTCGTAAAGCTTTACCGCCTTGACATTTGACGCAACAACGGCATTGAACTGGAGCACCTTAAAGCCTTTCTGCTTTGCTATGAAAAGACAATGTTCGACTATGACCTTGCCTGCTCCTTTTCCACGGCAGGTGCTTTTTACGGCATAGCTTGCGTTTGCGATATGTCCGCATCTGCCAACGTTATTAGGGTGGAGGATATACATTCCTACAGTTTCGCCCTCATACTCTGCAACACCGCAGAATGTTTGTGAAGCAAAAAACTTTTTCGCACCCTCATAGTCGAGAGTTTCTTTCTGTGGGAAGGCATTGCCCTCTTTTACAACTTCGTTCCATATCTCTGCCATTGCAGGAACGTCATCAATATTGTAACCTCTTACGGTCACGTTTTTCATTTTTGCCATTTTGGATACTTCTCCATAATAAAATTACTCTATAAATGACTTCATGCCACGCTCACGTCGCCAATCAAGGAACTCCTCATATGTGCCCTGTCTGTCGATACAGCCGTCGTGGGTTATCTCGATTATTCTGTTTGCAACTGTCTGAACTATTTCGTGGTCATGAGATGCGAAAATCACAACGCCTTTGAAATCTCTAAGTCCGTTATTCACGGCTGTGATAGACTCAAGGTCGAGGTGGTTGGTAGGTCTGTCAAGCATTATAACGTTTGAGCCGAAGAGCATCATACGGCTGAACATACATCTTACCTTTTCACCGCCTGAGAGAACTTTTACAGGCTTATATATCTCGTCCCCTGAGAAGAGCATTTTGCCAAGGAAACCTCTGAGGTAGGTGTCTGTTACCTCGGAAGTGGAATATTTTCTTATCCAGTCAACTATGCTTTCGTCATTATCGTTGAAGTAGGCTGAGTTATCTATTGGGAAATAGGAACGTGATGTGGAAACGCCCCACTTAATGCTGCCCTCGTCTGGCTCTTCTTCCTCTGCAAGTATCTTGAAAAGCATTGTGATAGCCTGCTCGGACTCGCCTATGAAAGCGACCTTATCGGTACGGCTGAGGGTAAAGGAAACATTATTGAGAAGCTTTACTCCGTCAACTGTTTTTGAGATGCCGTTGACTTTGAGTACGTCTTTTCCAAGCTCTCTATCCATATTAAAGCCTATGAAAGGATATTTTCTTGATGAGGCAGGCATTTCCTCGACTGTGAGCTTATCAAGAAGCTTTCTTCTTGCGGTAGCCTGCTTGGACTTTGATTTGTTTGCTGAGAAGCGGTTGATGAACTCCTGGAGTTCCTTGATCTTCTCCTCGGCTTTCTTGTTCTGGTTCTTTATCATTCTCTGCATAAGCTGTGAGGACTCATACCAGAACTCGTAGTTACCAACATACATTTTTATCTTTGTATAGTCGATATCCACGATATGGGTACAAACATTATTAAGGAAGTGTCTGTCATGGGATACGACGAGGACAGTTCCGAAATAGTCGGCAAGGAAGTCCTCAAGCCAGCTTATAGCGTCGATATCAAGGTGGTTTGTAGGCTCGTCAAGCATGATGATATCAGGGTTGCCGAAAAGTGCCTGTGCAAGGAGCACCTTGACTTTTTCGTTACCTGAGAGGGTGGACATCTGTGAATAGAGGATATCCTCGGAAAGACCAAGACCCTGAATGAGCTTTGAAGCGTCAGACTCAGCTTCCCAGCCGTTTAATTCTGCGAACTCGCTTTCAAGCTGACCTGCTCTGTCGCCGTCCTCCTCGGTGAAGTCCTCCTTGGCGTAAAGCTCGTCCTTTTCTTTCATTATCTCATAAAGACGCTTATTGCCCATTATTACAGTTTCGAGAACTGTATACTCGTCAAATGCAAAGTGATCCTGACGAAGCACTGAAAGTCTGTCCTCTTTTGAGATCACTACCTCGCCTGTGGTAGGCTCTATCTCACCGCAGAGGATCTTCAGAAATGTTGACTTTCCTGCACCGTTTGCACCGATTATGCCATAGCAGTTGCCGTTTGTAAATTTAAGGTCAACGTCCTTGAAAAGAAGCTGACCACCGAATGAAAGGCTTACGTTTGATACTGTTATCATTTTAACTCTCCTATATCTGATAATTATACTTTGACACTTTATTATACCACACAAAGCGGCTTATGTCTACTTTTAATTATTAATTTTTCATCACTGCGCTTTTATGGTGCAAACGAGGTTTTGCTCTTGACGTTTTCAACAAAAAGTGTTATAATTGTTATGTTCACATTGGCAATAGCGATAATTATTGCCCTGAAAATTCAAGAAATTAAGTTGGAAAGGATAACTTGAATATGAAAAAAGTTTTGTTCGCTTCTTCGGAGTGTGTTCCGTTTATCAAGACAGGCGGTCTTGCTGACGTTGTTGGCTCTCTGCCTAAGTGCTTTGACAAGAGGTATTATGATGTCAGAGTAATTCTTCCTAAATATTCCTGCATGAAACAGCAGTGGAAAGACATGATGCAGTACAAAACGCATTTCTACATGGACTTTGCAGGTCAGAGCCAATATGTGGGCGTGCTTGAATGCGTTTATGATGGCGTTACGTTCTATTTTATCGACAACGAACATTATTTCACCGGTGACAAGCCTTACACTGAGCATCACTGGGATATAGAAAAGTTCATGTACTTTGACAGAGCTGTGCTTTCTGCTCTGCCGCTTCTTGATTTCCGTCCTGACGTTATACACTGTCACGACTGGCAGACGGGTCTTATACCTGTATATCTTCATGACAGCTTTGCAGGGGGAGATTTTTTCCGCGGCATAAAGACTGTTATGACTATACACAATCTGAAATTCCAGGGAAATGACGGAGTTGAGCAGTTCAAGAGGATATCCGGTCTGTCTGACTACTACTTCACTATCGACAAGCTGAGAACGGGCGTTGACGGAAATATGCTCAAGGGCGGTCTTGTTTATGCTGACGCTATCACAACTGTCAGCAACACATACGCAGAGGAGATAAAGACGCAGTTCTACGGCGAGGGTCTTGACGGACTTATGAGGGCAAGGGCTAACGATCTCCGTGGTATCGTAAATGGTATCGACTACGTTGATTACAACCCTGACACGGACAAGAACATTGTTGTAAGATACAATTATGACAACGTGCTTGAGAAGAAGATACACAACAAGAGGGCAATTCAGGCTGAGCTTGGTCTTGCGCAGGACGACAATCGCTTTATGATAGGCATTGTTAGCCGTTTGACAGATCAGAAGGGCTTTGACCTTATTGCATACATGATGGAAAGAATGTGCGAACAGGGCATACAGTTCGTTGTGCTTGGCACGGGCGAGCAGAAATATGAGGATATGTTCCGCTGGTTTGCAGGCAAGTATCCTGACAGGGTTTCCGCTAACATTTACTACAGTGAGGAAATGAGCCACCGCATTTACGCATCTGCTGACGCATTCCTTATGCCGTCACTTTTCGAGCCATGTGGACTTTCACAGCTTATGTCACTGCGTTACGGTACGTTGCCTATCGTTCGTGAAACTGGCGGTTTGAGAGATACTGTTCAGCCGTTCAATCAGTTTGAGAGGACCGGCACTGGTTTCAGCTTTGCAAACTACAATGCACACGAGATGTACAACACTGTTATGTTCGCAAAGTACATATTTGATGACAGACGTGACGAATGGAACGGACTTATCAAATCTGCAATGGCACAGGATTTCTCATGGCAGGCTTCTGCTAACAAGTATCAGGAAATGTATGACTGGCTTATCGGCTAAGATAGATACAAGAAAAGCTCCGCCTTCCTGCGGAGCTTTTCTTATGTTATAGGTTTTGTGGCAAGCATATGATTTATCGGAGATCAGGTGGGAGACCTCAGATCACCGCTACGGAAACAAACATAAAAAGCGGTACAGTTTAGGCTGCACCGCTTTTGTTTTGCATTTATCAGTCACCGAAAGCGACGCCCAGAGCCTTTGCGGTCTTGACGAGCTGGTGGTCGGCAGGGACGAATTTTGTTTTGCCTGCGACTTCTGAAAGTGGGTTTTCTGACACAACTTCATTTATCATTGCCACTGCATAGCCGTATTTATCGGCTGCGATAAGCTCTGCGGCATGGACGCCGAACTTTGTGGCGAGAACTCTGTCATAGGCTGACGGGCTGCCGCCTCTGAGCATATGACCAGGAACGCAAACTCTTGTTTCTCTGCCTGTAAGCTCTTCTATTTGCTTTGCAATTCTAGGGGTAGCAGTTGTAAGACCCTGTTCTGCACGGAGTCTTGCTCTTTCCTTCTTTTTAAGCTTTGCCTCTTCTTTATCAAAAGCACCCTCAGCTACGGCGAGGATAGAAAATCCCTTTGATTCTCTCTTTTCGCAGGCAGCGGCAAGCTTTTCGATATCATATGGTATTTCAGGAATGACTATCATATCTGCACCGCCTGCGATACCTGAATAGAGGGTGAGCCAGCCGGCTTTATTGCCCATTATTTCTGCAACGAGTATTCTTCCGTGGGAATTAGCTGTGGAATGAAGTCTGTCGATAACGTCTGTGGCTGTGTCAACAGCGGTATGGAAGCCGAACGTTACGCTTGTGCCCCAGATATCGTTGTCGATAGTTTTAGGCAGGCCGATAACGTTAAGTCCCTCGGTTGAAAGGAGGTTAGCGGTCTTATGAGTGCCGTTGCCGCCCAAGG
The DNA here is from genome assembly GCF_000435935.1 of Ruminococcus sp. CAG:57. Taxonomy (NCBI): domain Bacteria; kingdom Bacillati; phylum Bacillota; class Clostridia; order Eubacteriales; family Oscillospiraceae; genus Ruminococcus; species Ruminococcus sp. CAG:57. Next base: position 16,725 of record NZ_FR890683.1, read on the forward strand.
TGAGCAGGCAATCGAGCTTCTGCTTTTTATAGGTTTCTTTCATAGCCTTTACTTTATCCACGTTATCTTCTTCGATGACCTGCATTTTCTTGAAAGGCGTTCTCTTTGTGCCGAAAATAGTTCCGCCTGTGGTAAGGATACCTGAAAAGTCAGACTGCTTCATTTCCTTGCACATATTATTGATAAGCCCATAATAGCCGTCCTCTATGCCGATTATCTGGACGTCTTCGCCAAACTTTTCATAGCAAGCCTTTGCAACGCCTCTGATAGTTGCGTTAAGTCCCGGACAATCTCCTCCGCTTGTGAGTATGCCTATTCTTTTCTTCATTTTACCAAGTCCTTTCAATGAAATTCTATCATTATCAACGATATCAATACTTATCGCTTGTGCTGAAATCTTCTATATCGGCTTCGTCGGAAGGAGTGATATCCTGCTGAGTTTCCTCAGGGGTGGCCTCGCTTTCCGGCTCATCGTCAATATATGTGAACCTTGAAGTCTGATGCTCTTTCTTATCCTTTTCACTGTTCTCGCTAAGTTTGAAACGTGCTATCATATTCTTTAGTATGAGCGACTGGCTTGAAAGCTCTTCACTTGCGGAAGCTGAACCGACTGCAGTCGAGGTATTGGCTGATACAACGGCTGATATCTGGTCTACTCCCGTATTTACCTGAACGATAGCTTCTGCCTGCGCCTCAGAAGCATCTGAGATATTTTTTACGAGATCCTTTATAGTATTTGAATTGCTTACGATATTGTTCAGCGAATCAGCAGTTTCTTCGGCTATCTTAGAGCCCTTTGAAACAGCGGCAGACTGGTTTTCGATAAGTGAAGCGGTCTGCTTTGCGGCTTCGGCTGATCTTGACGCCAGACGTCTTACCTCGTCTGCTACCACGCCAAAGCCCTTTGAACCCTCTCTTGCGGCCTCTACGGCGGCGTTAAGGGCAAGGATATTTGTTTGGAATGCGATCTCGTCAATGACCTTGATTATCTTTGAGATCTCATCAGAAGCAGTATGGATAGCATTCATGGCATTTACCATGTTGCCCATATCGCTGTTGCAGTTGTCAACGGCTTCGGTATTCTTAAGTACGATATTATAAGCGTTCTTAGAGTCCTCAGAGTTCTGAGTTATCTGCTTTGAAACATCACTGAGGGTAGCGGAAAGCTCCTCGATCGCAGAAGCCTGCTGTGTAGAACCCTGTGATACAGACTGTGCGATATTTGACACCTGAACCGCTCCTGAGTTCACCTGCTCGGCTGACATATTGATAGAAGCAAAGGTATCAGACAGTGAGTCGAGTATCTCGTTAAACGTACTCTTTATCTTATAGAAGTCGCCCTTGAAAGTGCCTTCCATTCTATGGCAAAGGTTACCCTCGGATATCTGGGTAAGAGCCACTGTAATAAGGTTGATATACTGTCTGAGGCAGACGATAGTTTCTTCCAGAGAGTTTGAAAGGACGCCAAGCTCGTCCTTGGAATACCACACGTCAACAGGGTCGGTAAGGTTGCCCTGTGCGAGAGAACGAAGTCTGTTTGTGGTAGAAATGATAGGCTTTGTTATCCTCTTTGCAAAAAGCAGAGAGAACAGCACCGTCAGGCACATAAGCACAACGCCCATTACAATGATATTAGTAAGTGCGCTGGAGCTTGCAGTGGTGAAGTCGGCAACATTTGTAACCATGACAACAGTACCGTCAAAATATGACGAACCATAATAGCCCACGATATAATTGTTATCCTTAAATTTATACTCTGTTGTACCGCTATTATTTGCAAGTATTTTCTCAACTGCATTTGTCACTTCCGTATATTCTTCATCTTTCTTACCGATCTCAAGGGCATTTTTACCTATCTGATCGGTATCCTTATGAAGAAGGATCTCTCCGTCTTTACCAACAAGATAAACATAGCCGGATTTTCCGAAGGTATATTCATTAAGAGCATTGACAAGCATATCGCTCTGAATGGTAATACAAGCGACTTTTTGTTCTGAGTTGCCAGACTTTGTTGAAGCAAGTATAGAAAAATAATTCTTACCGCCAAAGGAATATATATTGGTTATATAAGCCGAGCTTCTTTCGCAAGCGCTTACGATGTGTTCCTTTTCAACTGATGACGATACCATTTCATTATCTGTTGCAAGCACAATGCCATTGCTGTCAAAAACCGTAAAATTCAGATAGAAGCCTGTGTTGTCTGCAAAGCCACTTTTTACCGCCTTCAGTCTGTCAGCGTCAGTTTTTGCCCCTAAAAAAGAATCAGACTTTACGGTCGAAACTATATTATTCGTATAAGAGCTGATCGTCGAGTCAAAATTCTTAGCCGCCTGAACAGCCAGTGGTTCAGCGGTGCTTTTGAGCGTATCCTTTGCAGAAACGTTTATAAAATACACGGAAACCAAGCTGAGCAGCACCGTGATGATAAGTGCGATTGAAAGCATTGCCAAAAGCAGCTTTGAACGCAACGTTTTCATATACAGTTCCCCCTTATGAACTTGTTTTTAACGCAGCACACAACACTGCGATATTACGTGTTTATTATATCATAATTGCACAATTATTTCAAGTACCACAAGCATATTTTTTGTGAACTTATGATGCAATTAATGATATAGAGGTGAATAAAAATAGGTAAAAAGGGGGTAAATAAAATATGTACATAAGTCTAAGGATAAGAAAAAGGGTGATGCTTTGCGTTATAGCTGTGCTTTCTATGCTGGCGGCGGTGGCTGTTATGCCGACCTTTGCAAAAGAAGAAAAAACAGATGGGATAAAGCTTCCGATCATAATGTATCACAGCATCGTAAAAAACGAAGATTGCAGCGGTGAGTATGTCATAACGCCTATCGAGCTTGAAAAGGATCTGCTTTATCTGAAGCAGAACGGCTACACTACTGTTTTTGTAAATGACGTTATAAGATATGTGAAGCGTGGGGGCGAGCTGCCTGAGAAGCCTATTATACTGTCCTTTGATGACGGCACTTACAACTACAGAGAATATCTTCTGCCGCTTCTTGAAAAATACGATATGAAAGCCACTGTATCTATTGTGGGGGCTTACACTGACGCTGCCTGCGAGGAGGCTGAGCCTGATCCTGCTTACTCTTATCTTGACTGGCAGGACGTTTCGGTGCTTCGTGACAGCGGTCATGTGGAGATATGCAATCACTCTTACGATATGCACAATCTTGAGGGCAGGCGTGGAGTCGGTCAGCTAGAGGGGGAAAGCTACGAGGATTACCGAAAGATATTTCTTAACGACACCACGAAGCTTCAAACGCTTTGCGATGAACACTGTGGTTTTCAGCCAAACGTTTACACCTATCCTTTCGGCATAACCTGCGAAAGTGCAAGTCGGCTCGTAAAGAACATGGGGTTTGAGGCTAGTCTTGGAGTAGAGGAAAAAATCAATATAATAAAAAAAGAAGATGAGCGCTGCCTTTTTGGTCTTTACAGATACAATCGCAGCGGGATCATCTCCACAGAAGAATTCATGAAAAAAGTTTTTGGAGCATAAAAAAAGCAGCCCCTATTGGAGCCACTCTCTAAACTGAATCACCATCAGCATATTCACATTATACTCTGGCAGGTGTCGAAATTATACTTGTTTTTGTGTGATTTTTGTAAAAAAAATGTGTATTCGTGTAAGCAGAGTGAAAAATGCTGTCACAAGCAGCCAAAAGCACGTTGATACGCCACTTTTGGCTGTTTATCATCTCTTTACACAGAACTTATTTATCCTTTTTGCCGCCTTTGATCTTTCCTCTTATCCAGATAATTATTACGACAAGTGCGATAACAAGGACAATAAGGACGATAGCAAGGGCGGTATTGAGCATCTTTTTATACTGGTCCATAACATTTGCGTTTTTGGACACGGCAGATGAAGTATCGGAGCCGTCTTTCTTTTGGACGGTCTGGGTCTGCTGTTCATCTCCGCCTGCGGCTCTTATTATGGTGACAGTATAGGTGGCGGCATTGCCGTCAACGTCTGTGACGGTTATGGTTCGTACATTTTCGCCCACCTGACACTCGCTTGTGCCTGTATACCATACATAATCAGAGGGGCTTGCTGTTGTTCCCTCTATCTCAACATTGGTAACGGAATTGTCAACGTTCACTGTATAGTTATAGACATTATAGGCAAAAGCAGGAGAAAGCTCGCCGTTATCCACTGTCAGGTCTGTAAGAACGCCTTTATCGGGTATGCCGTTTGAAGGTGCGGTCTTAGTGGTAGTGGTGGTGGTAGTGGTCTTTTCGGTGGTGGTCGTGGTTTCTGTTTTGGTCTCGGTTTCCACCTTATCGCCTCCAACTGTTATGACACAATAGGCGGTAGGCGAGCCGATAAGCTCTGAATCAGGGGAATATATCTGACAGCTTTGCAGGCTTATATTTGCATTTCCTGCTGACAGACCTTTGAACGTAAAGCTGAAATCCACTTCTGAAGAGGGGGTATCAGGAAATCCGTTTACTGTAAGAACTCCTCCGCCACCTGAGGCGTTGTCGCTTGACACAAATTCTATAACGGAATCGTCATAGGCGATATTTGCCTGAACGCTTCCTATCTCTGAATCTGCGGAAAATGTCACGGACACTTCAAACTGCTGATCGGTCATGACGGGGTTTTTAGGCGGATAGAAGAAAGCCTCCCCTGTAGCATGGGCAGTGAGAGCCGTCATTGGAACTGCAAGTGCGGCTGTCAAGAGCGATGAGAATATTCTTTTTACAAGCTTTGTTTTTGTGATCATTGCTATCCCTCCCGATAACATGGATAATTATTTGGTATAAACTTTGGCTATATCAGACCACTGTCCGAAATAGGTCTTGTTCCCTGTGGCTGTATAGCTTCTCACACGGACAAAATATGTCTTTTGGCTTTTAAGATCTGTTACGGTCTTTTTGTCGGTCTTTTTTGAGGTCACCTTAACTGTCTTTGCACCGCTGAAAGATATATTTTCAGCGTAGGATATCTCATAGCCTGTAGCAGAGCCTTTCTGTGCATAGTCTATATAAAAGCCTTTTTTCACTGGCATGAGCTTTTGTATGGTCTGCCTTGCGGGGGTGATGACAAAAGACTTCGTTATCACTCCGCCATACGAGCCTTTTCCTGTTACTGCTACCTTAGCTGTGCCTATATTCTTATTGCAGGAATATTTCACTATATAGTCTGTGCCGTTTTTAAGGGTCTTGCCCGAATATGTGACTGTTATGCTTTGGGTGATGTTCCTGCCTGTGAAAGACTTGTTTTTTATGCCTGCGACCTTAGCTTTGGCAATATCATATTTTGCGGTGGTCACGCTCTTTGTATCAGACCATGCGCCGTTATAACGCTTGCCGCTGACTATTGTATACGAACGCACTCTTACATAATATTTCTTCCCTGCCGTCAGGTTTGAAACGGTCTTTTTATCCGTTTTGTTTGAGGATATGATCAAGGTTTTTGCACCTGCGAAGTCAGAGCGTGTACTGTACTGCAATTCATATCCTGTGGCTGAACCTTTCTGAGCAAAGTCGATAAAAAAGCCTTTATATCTTGTTTGCAGAGATTGTATCTCCTGTTTTGCAGGACAAATGGTAAATGTTTTTGTTATAGTACCCTGATAGTTGCCCATGAAGCTTATGATTATTTTTCCAACGCCTATTTTTGTATTTGAGCTATAGGAAACAGTATAATCATGTTCAGGAAGAAGAAATTTTCCTCCGTCCGTTACCATAACGTCAGGTCTTATAGGCTTGCCTGTGTAGGAGAGCGCATCAACATAATAGACGCTTGTCAATTGGGCGGACTTTGGAAGAATGTCGAATGCTTTGGCTATAGTGCCGCTGTATCCGCCAATGCCTGTTATTATCATTTTGCCCTTGCCTGCGGCTATATTATCGGCATAGTCAATGGTATAGTCTTTATTATTTGTCAAAGTGGTATCGCCATAGGAAAGCGTTATACCACTTTGAGCAAGCTCATAGCCTGTGAATGTCATATGTGTTTTAAAGCCTGATATCTCGCAGTCTTTTATAAGCTTTCTGTCGGTATAGACCGCCTGCACTGTCATATGGGCTGTGACTTTTGAAAAGTCTTTATCCCAGCCTGTAAAGCGTTTGCCTATTATGGTCGGTGCTTTGGGCGGATCGACACTTTTGCCGTATTCTACGGTCTGAGATGACAAAACTGTGCCGTTTATATCGGTGAAATCGACCTTGCAGGTATTGGCTTTCCAGCCTGCATAAAGCGTCTTTGAGCCGTCTGAAAAGCTCACAGACGTTATAGGATTGCCATTAAGCTGTGGGTCGGCATACCAGCCTGTGAACTGTGCGCCCTCTTTTGTGGGTGCGGAAAGCTGTGCAGTTTCGCCCTCGCCAAGCTCATCAGGGTTGAGGGAGCTGTTTTCGCCACCGTTAAGGATATAATCTATCTTTGCTTTGTCACTTGGGGTGACTTTTGCGGAAACTGTGGTGTTTTCTGTGAAAACTGTGTCGCTGTTCACAGGTTCGCCTTTATGATACCAGCCGAGGGTGAAGCCCTGCTGAACGTTCACTTTTGGGAACACGGCTTTGCCTGCATAGTCTGTGCATACTTCTATGGTCTGTGCCACAGCGGAGAATGTTATCTTATGGGAAGCCTGCTCGCTATATGATGTCTGGCGCACAAGAGTGCCGTCCATTGTCCACTTTGCGCTGTCTTTGAACTTTTCACCGTAGGTGTTCATTGCATATGCACCTTGAGAAAGTGCATTTTTTGCAGAGAGGCTTGAAACCAGGCTGTCGCTGTCATTGCTGTAACAGCCGTATGCGTTCACAACGGAAACGGCAATATCCCTGCCTCCTATAAAGGCATTTGTAATGGCGGAGCTGTTTTCCCTCAGGTTTGAAGAACACTCTGTTATGATACCGCAGGATTGTCTTCCTATGACGCCACCTGAATAGACTTCTCCTGACACTGTGCCGTCAAAGGTGCAGGCTTTTATGGCTGTTCCTTGATAAAAACCCACTATTCCACCTGCGTAATCGCCTTTCACTATACAGTTTTTCAGGGAAATGTTATTTATCTCTGCACCATTTTTTATGTATGCGAAAAGCCCTGAATACTCCCCTGAGGAGATAACTGCGTTTTTTATAAGATGTCCGTTGCCGTCAAAATAGCCCATGAATGGGTTTTCAGAATCGCCTACGGGTGAGATAGTTTTTCCGTCAAAGTCAAGGTCGCCTTCAAGGGTGACTAGCTTGCCCTCGAAGCTTTCGCCACTGCTGACACGCTTTGCAAAGCTTTCCCACTGGGCTTCTGTGGTTATAACAAGGGCTTCGTCCTGTTCTTCTGCGGCGGAGATAAGGAGCTTTTGTGCGTTTGAGATATCGTTCTTGGAAGCAGTTTCATCTGCAAGCACCGTTCGGGCATTGTTTGCTTCCCTTTCACAGCCTGCAAGGGTGCCGTACTTCACAAGGGTGGTTTCAAGTGAACTTTTATCGGGCTTTGCAGTATCGTCAGTATAAGCATAGATAAAAAGACTTCCTATGGAGTCGGTCTTATCTGCTCCAACGTCAGACCAATATTTGCCGTTAAGAGAAATATAGCTTTGCCCTGACTGCGCCTTTGATGTTCGGTCGCTTTCTGCAAGGAGATATCCCCTGCCGCTGTCGCCGCTGAATTTTACTGAAATGGAATATTTCTCGCCCTCTTCAAGGAGGATATCCTCGGGAAAGTCAACTGTATAAAAGCCGTTTGCGGACACTGAGCCGCTTATCTGCGTTTCAAGGACGCCTATAGGGTCGCTGTCTGAAACGTCGGTATAGACGCTTAGGGTGTAATCCGCACTGCCCGTTTTGCCCACATACATAAAGCCTGCTTTATCAAGCTTTTCATCGGCTTTAGCGGTGAAAACATTTGCACCGTAAACAGAGCCGTCATTGCTGGCGTTCACAACATAGCCTGTCATTTTGCTGTAGTGATATGTATTATCACAGCTTTCTTCAAAGTCATAGCAGCAAAACTGTCCGAACTCTGCTTCGTCATAGGACACCCAATAGAAGCCGTCATTGTCCTGATCTGCGCCCCACGAGCCTTTCACAAGCCATGCGCCGTTATTGGCAGGCTTGTATCTGAAATTATCCTTACTGTAGTTATCGTCCCAGCCCACCACTGTGACGGAATGATTTATGATAGTGTTTTTTGAGGCATCGGGATCATAGTAGGCAGTATTGTTATGATTCATATAGCCATTTCCTGCAAAATAACTTGCGGAAACTGCTCCAAGCTCCATTATTTTACGCTTCACCTGCGTGGTGCTTGAAAGCTCCATGACATAATTCAGCCTGTATTCGCTGACGCTTTTCTTATTTTCGGAAACTATCATATTCTCTGTGCCGGATTCTAAAAACGGCTCGTAATCCTCATAGCATAGTCCCTGACCATTTGCAAGGGCGGATGCCGCAAAGAGCCAGTTTCCTCCTGATGAGAAATCGTCTTTACCTGTGGCTGTGCCTGAATTTGAGGACAGCACCAAGGCTGGCACGGAAAATTCTGCGGAGGGGTTTTCAAGCCCCTTTTTGATAAGATCCTGTTCTGCGCAGGCAAGGGCTGAGAATGCCCAGCAAGCACCTGTTGAAGCCTGATCTTTTACTGTTGTGATCTCTCCTGAGCTTCTTGGGTCATAGGTGGATGGGAGCTTTCGGGCGGCTAGTCTTGCAGGGGACTTTATCTGATAGTCGCCGTCTGTGCTTTTGGCCACGCCCTCTATCTCATAGCTATAGCCGTTATGGGTAAAGTTTACGGGAACGACTTTTATGCCGTTATCCTCGTTGGCAAGTGCAAAAGTCTGCGCCGAAAGCTGAAAAGCCAAGAGCAAAGCTGTCAAAAGCCCTGCCGCACCTTTCATTCTTCTCATGTTCCGCCCTCCTGTTTATCTCAGGTTATGGTTATCTTTCTTGTATACTCGTTTGAAATACATCTTCCGTATGCCGCTGTTTCTCTAAGTCTTACTGCGTTCTTTTCAAGGAAAGCAACACGCTTTGCATAGTCGGAGATATCCTCAAGCTTTTTCAGCGAGGTATCATACTCAAGAGTTCTGTTCTCAGCCTGCGCAAGTATGCGTGTGCCTGTGCGGTTAAAGGCAAGTATCCTGCCGTATGGCACTTGTCTGATATCGTCCTTTCTGATGCCGAGAACAAGGTGCAGGACCATTCTTCTTACTCTTGCCATGGTGATATTCTTTGACTTTATACGCTGTTCAAAGATATCCATAGTTTCAGGGCAGGAGCTTACGACAGACATAAATCTGTTGGCAAGGTGTTCGTCGCAGTCAGGTAGGGCTAGAAAATCTTCTCTTGAAGCTGTGCAGAGCTTGAAAAGCATTTCTCTGCCTGCCTGCCGGGTAAAGGACGGCTTACAGCCCTCAAAATCATATGGAACAAATTTCTGCCACTCACCGCCCTCTTTTATAAGCTCTCTTATATGAGAAGCCGAAGCAAAATCACCAGACTCTGCCTGAGAATCATGTGCAACAGCTTCACGCTTTACGGCATAAGGCACTAGCCATGGGGCTATACGCTTTGCCGCCTTTATATACTCCACTGCAAGAACGTTATTTGGTGTGGAGAATATCTCTTCGGCGGTTCTGCCATAAAGACCTATGGAGGCTTCATACATAGCCTGCGGGTAGGACTTTCCCTGAGATAAAAGTTCTCTTACCTGCTGTGAATTTTCAAGCATTGCGGATATTTCAGCTGCCTGTTCAAGGGCGTTCCTATCACCGCTTTCACAGCCGAAAGACAAGGTCGTTACCACGTCCTCCCCAAGACCTGCAAGAAGCCTTACTGCACTTCTTGCAAAGACCTCACTGTTTGAACATGAGAACGGGCATGGCAGTTCTATAACAAGGTCTGCACCGTTTCTTATAGCAGCCTGCGCTCTGTCATATTTTGAGAAAACAGCCGCTGAGCCACGCTGCACGCAATCGCCGCTCATTACTGCGACGATACCCTCTGCGCCAGCCTGTCTTGTGGCTTGTATCTGATATTTGTGTCCGTTATGGAACGGATTATATTCCGCAACTATTCCCGCAATTTTCATTTTTTACTCCTCTTTCTACCCTATGCATATTTTATTCCGTCTTTCAAAAGCTTACTGCGAATTATGATACTAATATGTTAAGCCCTAGTAAAAAAAATTGTGCAATATGTATATTTATGAAAAAAGCTCTTGAAATTTATCATTAATATTGATATACTATAAGTATATGATATTATGGGCTTAAAGTCAAGCCCGTTATCTGACATATTATAATCGGGAGGAGATTTTTTCCAATGAAAATCTTAGTTGTAAACGCAGGTTCATCATCACTTAAATATCAGCTTCTGGATATGAAGGACGAGTCTGTTATCGCAAAGGGCAACTGCGACCGTATCGGTATCGACGGCCATGTGAGCGCAAAGACAGGCGACGGCAGACACATCGAGGAGGATTGCAGTTTCCCTACTCACACTGAGGCTTTTGAAAAGCTCGTTGAGGTACTCACATCAGGCGAAACAAAGGTCATCGACTCTATGTCTGAGATATCAGCCGTTGGTCACAGAATAGTTCAGGGTGCTGAGGTATTCAAGGTGACCTGCCTTGTAACAGACGAAGTTATCGACCAGATCGACGCACTGGCTGAGCTTGCACCTGTACATAACCACCCACACGCTCTTGCACTGAGAGCCTGCAAGGCAGTTATCCCAGCAGGCACACCACAGGTAGTTGTATTCGACACTGCTTTCCACTCAACAATGCCAAGAAAGGCTTATCTCTACGGTCTGCCATACGAGTGCTACACTGATCTTCATGTAAGAAAATACGGCTTCCACGGAACATCACACAGATTTGTTTCAGGCGAGCTTGCAAGAGTAATGGGCAAGCCTATCGAGGAGCTTAAGATAGTTTCATGCCACCTTGGCAACGGCTCATCTATCACAGCTATCAACGGCGGCAAGTCTGTTGACACATCAATGGGCTTCACTCCTCTTGACGGTCTTGTAATGGGCACACGCTGCGGTTCTGTTGACCCTTCTGCTGTTGACTATGTTGAGAAGAAAATGGGCTTTACACCTGACCAGATGACAGAATACATGAACAAGAAGTCAGGCTTCCTTGGTCTTTCTGGTATCGGCTCTGACAACAGAGATATTCAGGCTGCTGCAAGCGAGGGCAACGAGAGAGCGCTTATCGTAAGCGAGATATTTGCTTATCAGATCAAGAAGTTCATAGGTTCATACGCTGCTGCAATGAACGGTCTTGACGCTGTTATCTTCACAGGCGGTATCGGTGAGAACGCACCTGAGGTAAGAGCGGCTGCTTGCTCAAATCTCGATATCCTCGGTATCCACATTGACGCTGAGAAAAATCTCTGCCGTGGAATACTCAAGGAGATCTCCACAGACGATTCTAAGACAAAGGTTTACGTTATCCCTACAAATGAGGAGCTTCTCATTGCAAGAGATACTCTGGCACTTGTTACAAAGTAATATTTCAGATAACATTAAGGACGGCTTTCTTATGAGAGCCGTCTTTTTTTGCACATAAAAAAGGCACAGGAGAGGTCTTCCTGTGCCTTGATTTGTTTGAATGTACGATATCGGCTATATACGTTTTCCAAACACATTGTATCAGGTCTTAACGCCTGAGAACTGCGTCTGATAAAGTCTGTAGTAACAGCCCTTGGCGGCGATAAGCTCCTCATGGCTACCCTGCTCTGCAACACGTCCACCGTCGATAACGACTATCTTATCGGCGTCACGGATAGTGGAAAGTCGGTGAGCGATGATAAGGGACGTTCTGTTTTTCATAAGAGCCACCATTGCGGACTGAATGTGCATCTCAGTTCTGGTATCAACTGAGGAAGTGGCTTCGTCAAGAATAAGTATCTTCGGGTCGGCAAGCACTGCTCTTGCTATGGAGAGAAGCTGACGCTGACCTTGTGAAAGGTTTGAGCCGCCCTCGGCAAGCACTGTGTCGTAACCCTCGGGAAGTCTTTCTATGAACTCGTCTGCGTTCGCAAACTTTGCCGCCGCCTTTATTTCATCAAGGGTGGCGTTTTCTCTGCCGTAGCGGATATTCTCCTCTATGGTGTCCTTAAAAAGCACTGTATCCTGCAAAACTATGGCTATGGAACGTCTGAGCTTGTCTTTCGGGATATCGTAAATGCTCTGACCGTCTATGGTTATCTCACCGCTGTCAACGGGATAAAATCTTGTGAGAAGATTTACTATGGTGGTCTTGCCAGAGCCTGTTGCACCGACTATGGCTATTTTCTGACCTGCTTTTACTTCAAGATCGAGGTCTTTCAGCACCTGTTTTTCAGGAACGTACGAGAAGTCGATATGCTTGAAGTCGATATCGCCTTTGACGTTTTCCACCTCAAAGTCAGCCTTGCCCTCGTCAGTTTCCTTATCGGCGTCCATGACCTCAAAGATACGCTCTGCGCCTGCTATTGCGGTCTGGATATTCGCAAACTGGTTTGCAATCTCATTGATAGGACGTGAGAACTGTTTTGAATAGAGTATAAAAGCCTGAATAGTTCCCACTGTTATAAAGCCTTTTATTGCGAACCAGCCACCAAAGGCTGCGATAAGGATAAAGCCGAAATTGGATATTAAGTTCATGCAAGGACCCATTACACCACCGAATATCTGAGCTTTTATGCCACATTTTTTCAGATTGTTGCTCATTTTCTCGAACTTGTCAACAGCGTCCTGCTCTTTGCCATAGGAAACGACCGTTCTATAACCAACGACCATTTCTTCCACTTCACCGTTTATCTCGCCAAGAAGCACCTGCTGTTTGATGAAGTATTTCTTCATATACTTTGTGAGTACGCCTGAAACGAATATGGTAAGGAACACTGTAGACAGCGAGATAAGGGTAAGAAGCGGTGAATACAGAAGCATTATGACAACTGTTCCCACTATGGTCAGCACGCCTGAGATGAGCGAGCCTATAGACTGAGAGATAGTTGTGGAGATATTCTCGACGTCGTTTGTCATACGGCTCATTATATCGCCATGGCTATGGGTATCAAGATATTTTATAGGAAGTCTTACAAGGCTTGAGAACAAGTCTTTACGCATGGTCTTTACTGTGTACTGTGAAAGCTTTGCGGAGAATATTCCCTGCATATAGGTGAAAACAGAGGACAGGAGATAAACTGTCCCAAGACCTATGAGCGTTTTGCCAAGCGCACCGAAGTCAACGCTTGTTTTCTTTTTGGTGAGAGTAATGCAGTCTATGGCTATTTGCTGTATTGACGGTGCGGCAAGGTTGAGCAGAGTTATAATGAGCATTACACCGATAAGAGCGAAAAACAGATATCTGTTTCTTCCTATGTAGCCGATAAGCTTTTTAAGGGTGTTCTTTGCGTCCTTAGGCTTTTCCATTGTGAGCCTTGCACCGTGAGGTCCGCCCGGTTTTCTTCCGCCGGGTCCCATTGGAGGCATTGGAGGCATTACACTTCACCTCCTGACGTTTTTACCTGTGAAGCGTAGATATCCTGATATACCTCGCAGGTCTTTAATAGATTTTCATGAGTATCGCAGGCACAAAGCTTGCCGTGGTCAAGGACGGCTATCCTGTCGCATGATTTTACGCTCTGGATACGCTGTGCGATTATGATAAGGGTAGTGCCATTCATTTTGCGGTCTATCTCCGCACGAAGCTTTGCTTCTGTGCCAAGGTCGAGGGCGGAGGTGGAATCATCAAGAATGAGGATCTCAGGTTTTTTAAGTACCGCTCTTGAGATAGAAAGCCTTTGCTTCTGACCGCCTGACAGTGAAGCACCCTTTTCGGCTATAATACCCTCATAGCCTGCAGGTATCTTCTGAATGAATTCGTCAGCCTGAGCTGCCTGTGCGGCGGAGATGACCTCCTCATGGGTAGCGTTTTTGTCGCCCCACTTTATGTTGTCCTCAACTGTGCCTGAGAAAAGCTCGCTCTTTTGCAGGACTATGCCAACTTTCTTTCTAAGCTCGTCAAGCTTGCAATCCTTGACGTTTACGCCGTCAACAAGGACTTCCCCTGCTGTGCAATCATAAAATCTTGGAATAAGATTTACAAGTGAAGATTTTCCCGAACCAGTTGCACCTAGTATGGCGACGCTCTCGCCTGACTTTATATCAAGGGTAAGGTCTGAGATAACAGGTCTGCCCTTGGTTTCTGGATAGGAGAATGAAACGTTTTTAAAGCTCACTGTGCCGCCTGTTTTATCTGAAAGGGAAACGCTGCCGCTTTTTATAACAGGGTCAGTTTCGAGGACTTCTCTCAGTCTGTTTGCAGATGCGGAAGCCTTTGCGAGGGTCTGGAACATCATAGACATCATCATTACGCCATGCAAGACCTGAGTAAGATATGTGATAGCCGCCATGACCTCGCCGACCTTCATATCTTGCGCCTGCACCTGCCAGCCGCCTATAACTATAACGGCAATAACAGACAGATTGAGTATTATCATAAGAAGCGGCTGAAGGATAGCCATAAGGGTCTGAACACGGAGGTTTGATTCCATAAGGCTTATATTTGCATCGTCAAAACGCTTTTCTTCTGTATCCTCTCTGACATAGGCTTTTACTACTCTTGCGCCTGTGACGTTCTCCTGAACCACAGAGTTTACGCTGTCAAGACGTTTTGCAACGATAGAATAGTATGGGTTTGCCTTTTTGAGAATTATTATCATCATGATTATCTCGACAGGCAAGGCACATAGGATTATTATTCCAAAGCGAACGTTCAGAGTGAGCATCATGATTATTCCACCAAAGAACAGCAGGCTGTCACGCACCAACATTCTCAGCATGAAGTCTACCATTTGCTGGATAGCGGTTATATCCGCTGTAAGACGTGTTACCAATGAGCCTGTGGTGAACTTGTCGGTCTGTTCAAATGAAAGACCCATGACACGCCTAAAAACGTCCACACGCAGATCTCGTGAAAAGCTTTGGGAAGCTATCCCACCGAATGCAGAAGCCGCAATTCCGCAAGCTCCGCCGCCTATAAGAACAAGGAGCATGAGAAGTCCCGTTCTTATGATAAGATCCATATCCTGACCCAGCACGCCGTCGTCAACTATTTTTGACATAAGCTTTGGCTGAAGCAGGTCGCCCAGCACTTCTCCCACCATGGATAGAGGTGTCAGCACCGCAAACAGTGCATAGGGCTTCAAGTATTTGCTTAGTTTTACTTTCAAAGCAGTTCCTCCTAAAATTTTATTTCAGGCTACTTATACGCAGGGGAACATTGACGGAAGATAGCAAATGCAGAGCAGTGGGCTGTTAAGGACGCCAGCCCCTACAAAATGTGTGATATAACTTTTTTATGTAGTGGCGAACAGCGTTCGCCCGCATTGCTTTTGTTTTGCTAATGATCGCATCGACTTTTCACTGCTGGTGACAAGGCAGAGCCTTTGAAATCACAGCCCTAATTGTGCATTATCTCAAGCTCCCTGGACAGCTCCTGCGCTGTCATTTTTCTGCTGAGGGAGGCTTTGTCTATCATTATGGTAACAGGCTCTTTTCCGTGGATATCGAACCAGTTGTCAGAGAAAACGCAATCTGCGGTCTTCAGGCTGAGGCAGACGCTTTTGGCGTAATTCTCGGCACAGAATGTCAGGGCGAATTTATCCTCGCTTTCGGAAATGCCGTAAGTTATGGCAGGCTCTAAGAATGTAAATTCTTTCGGGCGCACAAAGAGCGTTGTGCCAAAACTCAACACCTTGCCGTTTTCCATAATGGAATATTCGAGATATTTTTCACGAGGGTCGGTACGGCTGACAAGCTCCTGCGAAAGGTCTATGTCAAGGACGTTTTGTGCGGTAAGAGCCGGAATGTTCACGGATTTTTCTCCGCTTTGCAAAATTTCAGCTTTATTGTTTCTCAGCGTCCATTTTACCACGCCCTCAAAGGCTGTCATGCGTTCGTTAGATATATTAAGGACAGGCTTTTTTCTATCGGTATCGTCGCAGGAGATAAGGCATGGAGCGTAAAAACGCTTTGCATAATAATGCAGACCTTTCCACCTGCCGAAATAGTCGATACTTGACCACGAGATAACAGGGTTTGAATCGTTCACCTGCCAATAGGCAGAGCCCATACATCTGCCTCTCGCTCTTCTCATATGCTCAACATTTGAGCGTATGCAATCCGCCTGAACGAGCTGTGAGGAATAGATGAGCTGTTTGAAATCGTACGGATATCTTACCATTTGAGCGAGATAGTACATTATCTTCTCGTTGCCCTGAACGCACTTCTGATGTGCCGCCATAACTGGTGAGCAAAGGTCAAAGTCGCCCTTTGTTTCATCAGCAAAGGCACGGCAGGTCTTTATATCAGGCAGGCTTTCAAAGCCGTACTCCGAACAGAAACGGTAATAGAACTCTCTGAACGCTTCGATAGGCTTGAAGTTGTGCCAAACGTCCCAATAGTGCATATCACCTGCATGGTTTGAGGAAGCGTCCTTGAAGCCTCCCCCTGATGAAGGTGATGACGGCCAATAGAAGGTGTTTTCGCAGGGGTCATAGGCTTTAAGCACCTGTGGGATAATATCCTCAAAAATAATAAGATAGTCACGCTTTGCTTCCTCGTCCTCGGGAAGACCCCAATATTCCCATGCGGATTCTATCTCGTTGTTGCCACACCACAGACCAAGAGAGGGGTGGTTTCTCAGGCGGATAACGTTGTCACGAACTTCCCCACGGACAGTTTCTTCAAACTCCTCTGTGAGCAGATATGCAGAGCAGGCGAACATAAAGTCCTGCCATACTATGATACCATTCTCGTCGCAGTAGTCATAGAAATACTCGTCAGGATAATAACCGCCTCCCCACACTCTTATAAAGTTATAGTTTGCGGCCTTGCAGTCTGCAAGGAGCTTTCTTGTTTTCTCCTCGTTACAGCGTGTGACTATCTGGTCTTCGGGGATATAGTTTGCGCCCATGGCAAATATCTTCACACCGTTGTTTATAAAGCAGAACTCCTCGTCCCACTGATCTTTTTCACGGCTGACAGTTAAAGTTCTAAGACCTATGCGCTGTGTATTTTTATCTGTGCAAGCGTCATTTTCATCATACAAAGTCACGGCACAGCTATAAAGTGGCTGTTCGCCATAGCCGTTCACCCACCAAAGCTGAGGGTCGTTTATCACAAGCTCTGTTTCATAATATTCTGCACTTTCCTCCAGGCTTATGTCGGCTTTTGCGGTGATATTGCCCTGCGGGTCGGATATTTCCACCATAGCTTTTTTACAGCCGTGGTTTTCTATATGCAAAAGGGCTTTCAAAGTCACTTTGTTCTCGGTATGTTTCTGGCTGTAGTAGACGTCAAGTATACGTCCTGCATCTGGGACGATAAGGGATACACTGCGCCATATTCCCATGTCAGGGAGCATTGGACCCCAATCCCAGCCGAACATACAATGGGCTTTTCTTATATGTGTATAGCCTGTCATGGTGGAGTCAACGCCCCAAAGGTGACGTTTTTCGTCCATTTCTTTTATGTATCTGTTTGGCGAGGTTATTTTCACTGTGAGAGTGTTGTCCCCCTCTTTGATAATACCATGGACAGGAAACTCCCACACTCTGTGCATATTGTTCACTCTGCCGAGGTGAATGCCGTTGAGATAGACGTTTGCTATGGTATCAATGCCGTCAAAGTGCAGGACAGTATTCTCGCACTCCACTGCGGCCTTGTCTGCGGTGAATGTGGTTTCAAAATCGTAATCATCATCACATATCTGTGTTGAGATATACTCGTTCTCACGATAATATGGGTCGGGTATCTTTTTATAGTCAAGCAGGGTCTTATATACAGAGCATGGAACTTTGCAATCAAAGCTCTCCTGCGAGCCTGCTTTTTTCATTTTCCAGTTATCGTTAAGGCTTACTGTTATACTCATTATTTTTCTCCTTATTTATCATGGACGCAGAAAAGGTTTGTTTCCCATGCGGGGTAGTATCTTTCCTGACGAATATAGAATTTGTATCCTTTGCAAAGGCTGTTTATATACAGAGGCAGGGTGATGTAATCATATGGTCTGTGATACAAGGCACAGCATATTTTGGGGGCATAGCGTGAAATGGTATATTCACTGCCCTTGATAGCTTCTAGGTCTGCTCCCTCAACGTCATATTTTATATAGGTGCATTTTTTGCCTGCAAGAACGCTGTCCAGACTTCTTGCACGAACCTTTTTTCCTGCGGCATCTACTCTGCCCTGTCTGCCTGCGCCACCTGCAAAGCTAAGTTCGGTATCTACGCTCCATGCGGCGGCGTTATAAAAGCTTATATTGTCATTGGCTTTTAGATTTTTCAGGCATTTCTGAAAGTTTTTTCTCTCAGGTTCGAGGGCATATATTCTCTCATACTTTCCCCCTGTGCGTGAGATAAGCTCTGCGGCAGTGTCGCCTGTGTATGCTCCCAAGTCGCAGTATATCTCGTTTTCTCCAAGGGGAAGTATCTCGGTTATCTTGTCCTTATCCGTAAATATCTCACGGATATAAGAAAGCTTGCCTGTTATCTTGAACGCTGTCAGTTTTTCAAAGGTAAGCTTTGAAATATCGTCATCAAAAAGACGGTAAGCTTTTTCAGCCTGAGAATACATTGAGAGAAGCTTTTCCTTGCTGAAATTTTCATCGCCTGCAACGCACATTTCCGGCACTATGACCTCGCAGCTTTTTTCAATATTGTCGATACGCTCCATTATCTCAGGCAGGCTCGTGCCAAAGCCAAGCACAACTGTGATATCCCCAAACTGCGCTTGCACCTGTGAGAAAGTCTGCACCTTAAACCCTCTGAAGCTTTGTCCACGGACAAAATCGTCGCTTGCAAAAACACCTGTGCATTTTATGCCAAGTCTATCAAATTCATCAAGAAGCTTTTCCGCTCCATCGCCCATGCCGTATATGAATATCGGCTTTTCGCAGGTCTTGAGCCTGTCCCACGAGCTTTCAAGGGACTGAAAATATTCTTTTGAAAACATTCACACTTTCCTCTCCAAAAAAGGCTCTCACAGAAAGATCTGCGAAAGCCCCTTATTCTTATAGAACTTTATATGATATCGTCATCGATATCAAAATCATCATGATCATGGCAATGACCGCCGTCACCGCCGACCATATCTCTGCCCCTTACACGGTATCTATCACGATTTATATTGATATACTTATCAAGCCGTGCAAGCACATCTCTTGGCGCTTTTATGGACTTGACTTCCTTAATAGGCGTATCAACGTCTTTGACATTCATTACTATTGTGCCACAGCCGAACATTCTTTGTCCGAACGGCAGGACAAGCTTTTTGTCGATGACCCTATAAAGGTCAAGCTCGTCTTCCTCTATGCTGAGAAAACCTTTGCGTGTTATAAACTTATCTTCTGTGAGAAAATATCTTGTAAATGATATAGGCAGACCAAAAATCGTTCTTTTCTTATCTGTCCAAATGTAATTGATAACGTCTTTTTTCATAAAACGACGTCGCCTCCCTCAAGATGATCTATAATTTTTTACAAAGACATCATTGCAAACTGGTGGCACAAAAAAGTTGCTGACCATGTTTTTGCAACGATCCTCCCGTATATTTTACCACGCAATAAAGCTTTTGTCAAGAAATTATCCTTTGTAAAAGCTATGTAAAAATACTATTCATATACATATTTCTAATTGATTATATTTATATTAACAAATATAATATCATGCATTTATTTTAATATTTAATTAATTATATAGCAATCTTTGCTGGCGTTTTCGACTTTTTTCTACATAAAATGAGCTTTCATAACAATGTAAAGTTGATGTAAAATATAATGAATCGTCAATTTATTCATATAATGTATTGATTTAAACGACACAAAAGCTTATTTTCTCTGTGTAAATTACAATATTTGCACAATTATCTCATTTAAAATTTGGTCATAACCGACATTTGTTTATTTACTATGTATAGATTGTTGCGTGTTTCTTAAAACATAGTACAAAAAGCAAGAAAATTAAGTAAAAAACTTGAAATTATATCGTAAAAATGTTATACTGCAAGTGTAGTATAAAGTTAAAAAAATAAAAAAACCGGAGGAAGATTTAAAATGTGTAAAAAAGACGTGATCAAAATCCTTGTCGGAAGCCTCAATCAGGCCGGCATGAAGGTGGCAGACTATCTGAAAAAACAGGGGTACAATGTTGCGCAGTCAGACTACAATCCACTGGAGATACAGCTTGAGGTGCTTAAAAGCAAACCTGATTTTCTGATAATTTCAGAAATAACTGAGTTTCCCTACGAGCTGTGCAAAAATCTCAAAGGGGCTTGTCCTAAGCTGAAAATAATCATGCTTTCCGACAGAAAAACCAACAATGGACTTGCAAAATACGCAGACATGATAATAAAAAGTCCTCTAAGCTGTGCGGATATCAAAAACGCACTCAGAGCGCTTCAGTGTCCTGACGATTCTGCAGATCTGAACATCACAATAACACGAAGCTCTGATGAGGGGTACACCAATGGCGACATACAATCTGCTATATCCACCGTAATGAAGCGGTTATGCATAACTCCGAATTATAACGGCTATGGCTACATTAAAGAGGCAATAAAAATGGCTCTTACGACAGACAAAGCCAACAGACGTGTCACAAAGGTCATTTATCCAGAGATAGCGGCGGCACATGGAGTAACCACAGTAAGCGTTGAAAGAAACATGCGCACCGCCATAAGGATCGGTTGGGAAAAGGCTCATGACAAAGACAAAGCCGAGATATTCGGTAATTTCGCCATAAGACCTGACCACTACCCCACGAACAGCGAATTTATTTTCGTTGCCGCCGAATACATAAACAGCAAATATCCAGCGGAAAAGGCATTATCAGCAACCGCTGAACATACTAGCGAAAGTAATTTATTTATCTGACAAGAAGAAAGCCGTTATGCCCACAGGCACAGCGGCTTTTTTCTATATAAACGAAACGTCCTGCAGTAAATGACAACGGGCTGCCCTGCGGACGCAGATCTTCGGCTGCGTCACCCACTGTCATACGATCACTGCAGACGCTCCGTTATCTCATTTTATGCCGACATGGTTTTTATGACACAAAAAAGCGTACCGAAAAATCGGTACGCTCAGTGTTTAAGTAAAAGCCGCCTTGCCGTCGCACAGCCGATAAACCCGCTATAAAAGCAGGGTGGGTAAAACAGCCTGAAAGCTTCACGCTCCCTTCGTCCGTTTCCGAAACGGCAAATGCGGTTTCGTTCGGGAGGTCTGCAATCCCTTTCCAGAGTCTGAATCCCTTTTTAGAAGTGTTGGATTTATAATAACTGTGCTTGTTCGCACAAGGCAGGAATCTTTTTCTGTTATTTAGTATATCACAACATATCCATAATATCAATAGGTAATTTCAGCAAATCAAAGTACATAAAATTGTACATTTTACATATTGACAAGCCTATATGCTGAGATATTTTTCTTATGACAGGTGGTCGTGATCGTGACAACCGCAGCCACAGCCGCAATCATCGTCTTCGTCCTCATCATCGAACTCGAACATTTCATCGATACGCTCCATGAACATCTGACCAATCTTCTCATACTCGTCATCATCTTCGATAGAAGCAAGTATCTCGTCATTGTTCTCGTCATACTCAGCCTTGAGTATCACAACGTCGCCTGAATCTTCAAGGGCTTCGTCACCGTTCTCATAATAAGGAGTGAGAGCATAATACTTCTCGTCACCATATTCCATTGCGTCCAACAGCTCAAAAGTCTGCTTATTACCATTTTCGTCCTCCAGCTCGTAGAGGTCCGGCAGAAACTCGTTATCCATAATTATCCTCCTAACATGATCTTGTGCGGTATATCGGCACTTTCTGAGTGGGATATATCGAAAAAATCAGAACAGAAAGACTGTTTCTGACCACCGCAACACTTTAATTATACTACACTGCAAAATCAAAGTCAAGCGCATTTTGTAAAAGTAATATTAAATATAAAAATCACAAAAAAGTTGAGAAAAACTATTGACAAGTAACAAAAGATGTGGTATAGTATAGTCAAGGAAAAACAAAGAGCCAAACAAAAGCAGACAACAGGGTTCGCTGAAACGGTCAACGGTCTGACGATACAGTAACGATTTCAGAGGGCACGGCAAAGCGAAGTGAGGCAAGAGGTTTTCCTTATATATCACAGGCAGATCGATGGACACAGCATATACCCGACACTAGGTACACTACAGTTCAGCAGGCGGGCAGGCTCATCGGATACCTAATAAGATATGAAAGGAGCGAGTCCAATGGACGCATCAGAGATCCAGGAGAGTATCCATAGGCTCGGCAATTTCTTAAAGTAAGAAAGGATCAAGACGCAGACGAATGAGCTGACAGGAATCCAGACATATATGATTTACACAGGAAGAAATTGCAGAGCCTCATGGATTAATCACAGCACAGAGTTACTGCAATTTAAGGATACTCTCAAATTTACAATTGAATATTTTGCAACTTTTATATAAGGAGTGATCGACATGATCGGTTACAGAAGGTTTGCAAATAAAATTTAGACAGGAGTGTTTCCAATGCACAATTTCAGCTTTTCAGAGGTAAAGAAATAAACTGAAAGAGTGATTCCAATGTAAAATTTAGCTTCTGAACATAAAAAGCTCACAGAGCTATAAAAATCAAATAAATTTCGAGGAGTGGTGCATATGAAAATGCACAAAAGGAACTTGAACATGAAATAGAATGGAGTGAGTCCGCCAAGAAATTTACGAGCTTAATGCTCTTACTGATTTGATTTACTGACTAAGATTTTTCTAAAGATCATATAAAATACTGAAGGAGTGGTGCGTTATGAAAATGCACTCAAGGCTTTTGAACATCTGATATTTGGAGGTGAATCCGCCAGTTACTTCAGCAAGGCTTATCTGATATGATGAGCATAAGATCTTGAAATTATGCGAAAGGCGATAATTCCAATGGAAATGTGATAAGTTTCATTGACAATAAATTTTCACGAAAGGTGTTAAGTCCGATGGCACGTTAAGTTTTATCCACTGAGGCATAACTTAATATTTTGAAAGGAAATAAATCCAATGGAAAGGTAATTTGCACTTAGAGATTATTTTTACCGAAAGGAAATAGATCCAATGGAATAGCTTATATTATGCGGACAGAATTTTACTGAAAGGCGTGAGTCCAAAGTACAATTTAGCATGAGTTTACGACTAGAATTTTCAGAAGGGCGTAATACCAATGGCATAATCAATATGAACGTACATACTTAACTATGTGGTGTATTCAGATATCACATAGTTAAGTTTTTTTGTGCAAGAGGTGGGACGTCGAGGACGCCGTCCCCTACAATATTCAAGAAAACAAGAAAGCACCCTGCGGTCAATGCAGAGTGCTTTTATTTTATATCATATTTTCAAGGAAAGCAACTGTCTTTGGATCGTATGTAAGATCCTGCGCTTCCATATCCTCGTCAAGCTGCCACAGCTTTGTTACTGCGAAAACTGACGATACAAAAAACGGCTGGCTGTTCAGATAGCCGAGGGTTATCTTTGCCGGAGTGTCCCCCGTCTGCTCGCTGAGCTGTTTTACCTTTGCAAGTCTTGCAAGATTAGCAGGGCCTGCATACTGTCCCTCAGGGAGATTGTTTGCAGCGTCGCCCTTTGCAAGCTTTGCAAAAAAGCCCTTTGCCTGCGGTGAGAACGCCATAACAGGAAAATCATGCTTCTTGTACCAGCGGAACTCCTTTGTATCCATACAAACAAGAGTATTGTCACCGAAAGTTTCAACGCTCGAATGTGCAAGGCTGTAGTTTATCTGACTGATCCTGATAGGCTCCATGCCGTTTTCCTCTGCAAACTTATTCGCTTCCTCTATCCTCTGAGTTGTCCAGTTTGAAACGCCTATAAAATGTATCTTTCCGCTCTCATAAAAATCATTGAGAACTGGCATTATCTCTTCCACAGGTATCTTCGGGTCGTCACGATGAAGAAAATAAATATCCACATAGTCAACGCCCAAGACCTTCAGGCTTTCCTCAAGGTCTTTGGTAAGCTCTTCCCTGCTAAGACGGCTTTCGTCCATATGACCCATTTCAGGGTGACCGCCCTTTGTGGCAATACAAATTTTATCACGATTGTTTCTGGCTTTGAGCCATCTGCCTATTACGCCCTCGCTGGAATCGTGACCATTCTCCAGCCAGTCGCAGTAAACTCTTGCGGTATCGATACACCAGCCGCCAAGCTCTACATATTTGTCGAGAAACTCAAAATACACATCGTCACAATCGTTTCTCTCAAAACCTGCCGCACCAAAAGTCAGGGCAGGGACTTTCATTTCATATCTGTCGTTTTTCAACACATAGCTTATCATACACTCTTCCCCCTTGGCATACAATTTCCTATACTATTTATCATCACTATGTCTAGCAATATATTATTATACCATATAAAAAGGACTTTTTCCACAGAATTTTGTTAAATTTTATTTTTTCATAAAAACCCCTTGACAAGTCGGTAAACTTGATATATAATTGTAAAGGTTTATGACTTTACAGAAATCCATTAGGAGGTAAGCGGTATGAGTAAAAATTTGCAAAACAGCGTTTTGCTCGACTTGTATGGCTGCCTGCTCACTGATAAACAAAACGAGATCATGGATCTTTATTACAATGACGATCTGTCGTTGGGAGAGATCGCCGCTCAGCTAGATATCTCAAGACAGGGCGTTCATGACGCTATAAAAAAATGTGAAACTGCAATGGCTGATTATGAAGAAAAGCTAGGTCTGCTAAAACAGCAGGAGGCTTATCTGGCAGAGCTTAAAGAGTTCAAGGCTCAGGCTATGGACGTTTTTAACGAGTGTAAAAAAAAGAATTATGCGAGAGATATCGCTGAAAAGGTGATAGTGCTTCTTGAAAATCTCGATTCTAAGCTTGATGAATTTGACAACGCAGAATATACCGAAGAAGAATAGATATAGATAAAAAAATTATACGGAGGACAGCTTATGGCGTTTGAAGGACTTTCAGAAAAACTAAACGGCGTGTTCAAGCGTCTTAAATCAAGAGGTAAACTTAGCGAAGCCGATGTAAAAGAGGCAATGCGTGAAGTTAAAATGGCTCTGCTTGAGGCTGACGTTAGCTACAAGGTAGTAAAGGATTTTATTGCCAAGGTAACAGAGAGAAGCGTTGGCGAGGAAGTGCTAAAGAGCCTTACTCCTGGTCAGCAGGTCATAAAGATAGTTAATGACGAGCTTATAAAGCTCATGGGCGAGGCTAACTCGAAGATAAACTTCCCTAACAAGCCGCCTTGCATAATAATGATGTGCGGTCTTCAGGGTTCAGGTAAAACAACGCACGCTGCAAAGCTTGCGAAGATGTTCAAGAAAGAGGGCAAACGTCCTCTGCTTATAGCAGCCGACGTTTACAGACCTGCGGCTATTGAACAGCTAAAGGTTGTGGGAGAGAGAGCCGAAGTCGCAGTATTTGAAATGGGTCAGATAGACCCACGAAAGATAGTAAAAGAGGGTATCAAGCACGCCAAGGATTACGGCAATGACCTTGTTATCATAGATACGGCAGGACGTCTTCACATTGATGAGGAGCTTATGAACGAGCTTAAAGACATCAAGAAGATCGCTGAGCCGAACGAGATAATGCTCGTTGTTGACGCTATGATCGGTCAGGACGCTGTAAAGGTAGCTTCAAGCTTTGACGAGGCTCTTGGTATCGACAGCGTTATCCTTACAAAGCTCGACTCTGACACAAGAGGCGGTGCGGCGCTTTCAGTGCTTGCTGTAACAGGTAAGCCTATCAAGTTCGTTGGTATGGGCGAAAAGCTTGACGAGTTTGAGGCTTTCCACCCTGAGAGAATGGCTTCAAGAATACTTGGCATGGGCGATATGCTCACACTTATTGAGAAAGCTACTCAGACAGTTGACGAAAAGGACGCCAAAAAGCTTGCAGAAAAAATGCAGGAAAAGGGCTTTGACCTTAACGACTTGCTGGAGCAGATGAAGCAGATACAGAAAATGGGCTCTATGAAATCCATTATCAGAATGCTTCCAGGCGCAAACAAGGTAACAGACGAGCAGGTGGAGCAGGGCGAGGTTCAGCTGAAAAAGACTGAGGCTATGATAAATTCAATGACAAGGGCTGAAAGAGAAAAGCCTGCGATCATTGACCCTAAGAGAAAAAGACGTATCGCTGCCGGAAGCGGTACGCAGGTATCTGACGTAAATCAGCTTCTTAAGCAGTTTGAACAGATGCAGAAAATGATGAAGCAGTTCGGTATCGGCGGAAATCTTCACGGAAAGAAATCCAGAAGAAACAGAGCGGCACTTCTCAAAGGACTTGGCGGCGGAATGCCACAATAGTTGATAAGCTATCAGCAATCAAGTGATTGATTTGATATATGAAGTTTTTTATGGAGGTGAAAATACAATGGCAGTAAAGATCAGACTCAGAAGAATGGGTGCTAAGAAGGCTCCTTTCTACAGAATCGTAGTTGCTGATTCAAGATATCCAAGAGACGGACGTTTCATCGAAGAGCTGGGCTACTATGACCCAACTAAGGAACCTTCTGTACTCAAGGTTGACGACGAAAAGGCAAAGTCTTGGATCGCTAACGGTGCACAGCCAACTGATACAGTTAAGGCTCTTCTCAAGAAGAACGGCACTATCTAATAGCTGACAAGACAATTCAGACGGCGAGCCACCTATCCCACCACTTCGCTTGCCGTTTTCGGCGGGGAAAACGCTTCCCTGCCGCATTTTCGTGGGAGAATGGAGATATTTTTATGAAAGAATTACTCGAAACTATAGTTTCTGAGCTTGTTGAAAACAAGGACGCTGTTGAGGTCGTTGTTGACGAGCCTAACGCAGAGGGTATCGTGGTTTATCATCTTCACGTTGCTCCAGACGATATGGGCAGAGTTATCGGCAAGCAGGGCAGGATCGCAAAGGCTATAAGAGTCGTAATGCGTGCCGGTGCTTCCCGTGTAGATCAGAAAATAATGGTAGAGATAGACTGATAGTTCAGTGAATAAATCATCACCCCGTACAGATAATAGTATGGGGTGATTTTTTTGCGTATAAATAAAAAATGCTTCAATGCGCTGACGGGTATAGCCGTGGGTATATGCAACGGTTTTTTCGGCTCGGGCGGTGGAATGATAGCAGTGCCTATGCTTGAAAAAGGCGGCAGCGAGGCGAAAAAAGCTCATGCCACGTCCATTGCTATAACGCTTCCATTGTCTATTATAAGCGGACTTGTATATTTCAAGGGCGGAAGTCTTGATTTTTCCCAGGCAGTGAAATTCATACCCCTTGGTCTAGCAGGTGCGGCAGTGGGCGCAATGCTCATGAAAAAGCTTTCAAACAGTCTGCTAAAACGCATTTTCAGCGCACTTATGATAATTGCAGGCGTGAGGATATTTATGAAATAGGGTGATATTACGGCTTGGTATACAATATGTGCGGTGGCTTTTCTCACCGGTATCTTTGCCTCCATGGGTCTTGGGGGCGGAATGGTGCTTATAGTTTATCTGACGGTCTTTGCAGGCTTTTCGCAACTAGCGGCGCAGGGGATAAACCTTGTGTTTTTTATCCCTATTGCAATAATAAGCCTTGTGCTTCACACGAAAAACAAGCTTGTGGAATGGAAAAAAGCCGTTCCCGCAGTTTTGTGGGGAACGGCCGCTGTTATTATATCAGCATGGCTTGCAAACAGGATAGAGCAAAGCCTGCTTTCAAAAGCTTTCGGTATTTTCCTTATCCTAATGGGACTGAAAGAGTTATTTTTCAAGAGTGAAAAGCACAAGTTCAAAAGGGTCTGAAAAACGCTGTGTCCAGCCGCTGTTGCCTACTCCCCTTGACACCACAAGGGTTGTATCGTTCACGCTGTAAGTGCCGTCGGTGTATTTCGGGAACAGACCCTGACCAGGTGCATAAAGACCATTCACAAGTGGTAGCCTTATAAGTCCGCCATGTGCGTGACCTGTGAAGTCTATGTCTATATGCGTACCACTCTGAACAGCCGTTTTGCTGAAATAGTTGCAATCCTCAGGATAGTGATTTAGCAGTATGACAAAATCTTCTGTGACATGAGAAAAAGCCTCGCTGTCATTTTCCATATTGTCAAAGCCCAACAGGCTTATAGTATCACCATTTCGTGTAAGTGTGGTATGCTCGTTATAGAGGACGTTTACACCATAGCTTTCACAGCCTGCAACAAACTGTTCCCTTTCCTCCTGAGAAAGATTATATTCATGGTTGCCCATAACAAGATAGACAGGACATATGTCAGGAAGCTTTTTCATAAACTCAAGGGAACGGTCAACATCGGGGAAGATCTGGTCAACACTGTCCCCTGTAACAAAGATATAGTCAGGCTCACAGTCTTTGACCTTTTCAGTCAGTCTATCTATGTAGCCCTTGCCCCACTCGTTGTGGAAGTCAGATATCTGAACTATCTTACAGCCCTCGAAGCCCTCAGGCAGATTGTCAAAATGCGCTGACAGCTTTTTGACCTCGATATAGGTATTAGACCACACAAAATCGGCTAATACCATTACCGCAAGCACTATTATCACTATGATGATATTTCTTTTCTGCTTTTTAGTCAGCCTGCTTTGCTTTTTTTCTTCTGTATTCAAGATAGCCCTCCAAAATTATCGTTGCGGCAACTGTATCTACAACAGCCTTTCTTGCCTTTCCCCTGACGTTTGTTTCGTTGAGGATATTGTGTGCTGTGACGGTAGTGGAACGCTCGTCCCACATTCTCACCGGCAGGTCGGTACGCTCTTTCAAAAGCTCGGCAAATGCCCTGCACTTCTCTGCTCTTGGTCCCTCTGTGCCGTTCATGTTTATAGGCAGACCTACTATTATCTCACCTGCACCGTATTCAGCCGCTGTCTGAGCCGCCTTATCTGCAAGCCTTTCGGCGTTTCTCTCAGGAACAGTGCCGATAGGAGAAGCAAGAAACTCAGAGCGGTCGCTTATTGCGAAGCCTGTTCTTGCGTCACCATAATCTATTGCCATTATTTTCATTTTGTGCACCTCTTTATCAAGACTTTTCTTATCATTATATCATAACACTGTCTGTAAAACAAGTCCTAAAGCAGGATTTTGGGAATTAAACTGCAAAAAGCGCAATGTAGAAGAGCTCTCTGCATACCATTTGCTTAAAAAAGTAAAATAGTTCCTTAAATACTGTGATTATTTGTGCATTATGGTTATTGATTTTTACTTTTAATTATGTTATAATGCTTTATTATCAGAGGGTATGCACAAATGTCAGGGTTAAGTTTTGTGCAAAATTATATTATATAAGAATTGGAAAGGAAAAAGAAAAATGAAGAAATTTTTATCAGTAGCAATGTCTGCTATCATCGCCTGCGCTTCAATATTCTCATGCACACTGACAGCTTTTGCCGAAAACGCAGAAACAGAAGACGTTACTATCGACTGCTCTTCCGCAGCGACTTGCAGCAATTGGGAACAGTCTATCACTGTCGATCAGGCAACTTTCAACGCAACAAGACTTACAAAGGATTCAGAGATAATCGTCACATTCAAGAGCGAGGAAATAAACGAAAAGGCAGGAAACAAATACAATGCTGAGCTTATTTTCCAGAGCTGGGACAACACCACTACATCAGTTGCTCAGGACGGTGCGGTATGGGCAAAGATAGCACCTGTGAAGTTTGACGATTCATCAGCTACATATGATTTTGAATCTATCGCAACTGCATACGGCACGGACGATTTCAGTCAGGTATACAACATCATAATCGGTGCGACTGACAGAGCGAAGATAACAGTAACAGGCATAACGGTAACGAACTGCAAGACAAAGACTTATGCAGAAAAGGAAGAAAAAGACTCAAAGGGAACAAACCCTATTATCATAGTTATTGCGGTCATCGCAGGAATTGCTATCGCGGTTGTGGTAATTGTGATAATCATGAACAAGAAGTCAAGCGAAGCCTTTGACGTAAGCACCGGCAAGTTTGTAGACAAGAAAAACCTTTTTGACGAGCCTAAGAATGGTGAGGACGAGAAGAAATAAAAATAACGCTATCAGCAGGAGGACGAGCAGTTCGTTCTCCTGCTTTTTTTATACCAGAAATATTGACTTATAGACGGAGTTATGGTATTATATTAAGAGGTATATTTAATAATTGGAGGCTATATAAAATGTCAATATTTAAACTTGATCCAGCATTTAAGGACTACATCTGGGGCGGTACCAGACTTAGAGATGAGTACGGCAAAAAGTGCGATTATGATAAGGTCGCAGAGAGCTGGGAGCTTTCTTGTCATAAGGACGGTCCAAGCGTTGTGGCTAACGGTGAATACAAGGGTCTGACACTCAATGAGTATATCGAAAAGGCAGGCAAGGGCGTTCTTGGCAAGAACTGCGAAAGATTTGAGAACTTCCCTATCCTTATTAAGCTCATTGACGCTAAGGACAATCTTTCTGTACAGGTACACCCTGACAACGATTATGCAATGAGAGTTGAAGGCGAATATGGCAAGACAGAAATGTGGTATGTTGTTGACTGTGACGAGGGTGCAACTCTTCTCTATGGTTTCAAGCATGAGATAACAAAGGAAGAATTTGCAAGAAGGATCGCTGACAACACGCTTCTTGAAGTAACAAACGCTGTACCTGTTAAGAAGGGCGACGTTTTCTTCATCAAGTCCGGCACGCTTCACGCTATCGGCAAGGGTATCCTTATTGCTGAGATACAGCAGAACTCAAACACTACATACAGAATTTATGACTATGGCAGAGTTGGCAATGACGGCAAGCCTAGAGAGCTTCACGTTAACAAGGCTCTTGACGTAACAAAGCTTGCTCCTGCTGAGCAGTATCCTGAGACACCTGTCGAGAAGAAGGACGGCTATGACATAAAGCTTCTTTCAAAATGCGAATACTTCACAACATACAGAGTGAACGTTGAAACAAAGGCTGAGCTTGACGCTGACGAAAACAGCTTCAACAGTATTCTCGTTCTCGAGGGTGAGCCTGTTATCAGCGGTGGCGAAACTGTTTCTGCAAAGAAGGGCGAAAGCGTATTCATTTCAGCAGGCACAGGCAAGTATACTGTTGAGGGCAAATGCACATTCGTGCTTACAAAGATAGACTAAGGTGAGATAAATGCTTAAACTTGACCTGAAAAAGGAGATAGGTGAGCTTGGCGCACTTGTGATTGCTTTTATTATCGGATTTGTGGCAAGCTCATTTTGGATAGGTCTTATCAGCTTTGTAGTGCTGGAGCTTGTGTATCTTCTGGTATATGACGCCATAGCAAAAAAGGCTGAAGCCCAAAAGCCAAAAGAGGAAAAGGAAGAGATAAACTTTCACGAATATGACGATGACACTGAGGGCGATAACGCTCAGTAAGCTCAGAAAATAAAAGGGAGAAATTATTATGAAGTATTACATTGGTATTGATCTTGGCGGCACTAACATCAAAGCAGGTGTTGTAAATGAAGAATTTGAGATAATTGCAAAGGCTACCTGCAAGACCAATCTGCCAAGACCTGCGGAGGAGATCTGCGAGGATATGGCTAAGGTCGCTTTGGAAGCTGTAAAGAACGCAGGGCTGGAGATAGAGCAGATAGAGTCTGTAGGTATCGGCACACCTGGCACTGCAAATTCTGACACTGGCGTTATTGAGTATTCAAACAACCTTGGTTTCCTTAACTTCCACGTTGTTGACCTTATGAAGAAGTTTATCGACAAGCCTTGCTATGTTGAAAATGACGCTAACGCTGCGGCATACGGCGAGTATGTTGCAGGTGCAGCAAAGGGTGCGAAC
Organism: Ruminococcus sp. CAG:57; assembly: GCF_000435935.1. Lineage (NCBI taxonomy): Bacteria > Bacillati > Bacillota > Clostridia > Eubacteriales > Oscillospiraceae > Ruminococcus > Ruminococcus sp. CAG:57. Next base: position 48,552 of record NZ_FR890683.1, read on the forward strand.
GACGCTGTTTGCATCACTCTCGGCACAGGCGTTGGCGGAGGAATAATCATTAACGGAAAGATATATTCAGGCTTCAACTTTGCCGGTGCTGAGATAGGTCACACTGTTATCGACCCTAATGGTCCGCAGTGTACTTGCGGCAGACACGGCTGCTTTGAGGTATTCTCTTCTGCAACAGGTCTTGTAAGAATGACAAAAGAGGCTATGTTCGAGGACAAAGACTCTATCATGTGGAAAATGAACGAAGAGGACGGCAAGGTATCTGCAAGAACTGCGTTCAACGCCATGAGAGCAGGCGATAAGGCAGGCAAGGAAGTTGTTGACAAATACATAAAGTATCTTGCCTGCGGAATCACAAACACAATAAACATCTTCCAGCCTGATATTCTCTGTATCGGCGGCGGCGTATGCAACGAGGGCGACCCTCTGCTTTTGCCGCTGAAAGAGCTTGTGGCTAAGGAAATTTACACAAAGAATTCAGCAAAGAACACTGAGATAGTTATTGCAAAGCTTGGAAATGACGCAGGCATTATAGGTGCGGCATTCCTTGGACTTTCACACAAAAAGTAATAAAGATATAAAGGGGAATTCAAAATGGGACTTTTCGACAAGATATTAAAAGGTGCTGTAGACGCTATCGACAACGCTGCGGCAAAAAGCGGCAACGGCCCGACAGGGCTTAAAGACCTGTTCAATCAGGCTATGGACAAGAAAAACGAGGCTATAAACGGCTCTTCAAGCACCACAACTTCAAGCAAACCAAGCACTGCCACTTCAAGCACAAGTTCAAGCAAGAGAAGCAATTGTGCTTATACAAGACCGACATATACCACACCGCAGGAAGTTCTTGACACAGCGAGCATTCCTGCAAAGCCGTCAAGGAAAATAGAATTTGAGGTTTTTGACGGTGAAAACGCTGAGATAAGAGTGAAGGTAACATTCAACCTGAGCGGAGATTTTCTTGAAACGGCCGGAGATGTACACTATCTGGCGTCATATCTTCCGACCATTGATGATGATTATGATGCAGATTACTCTGACTCAAATACTCCGCTTTTTGGAGTTTTAGATGTAGATGACGAAATAATCTATAACATGGCAGAGAAATTTGATAAGGGCGGCGTACCTGAAAATGCAATGATGTTCCTGCCTGTCAATGACATGGGTCCAAGAGCACGCTTCAAGGCAAAAGTCGAAAACAGAGGTAAGATTGAATATTTCTATTATTGTCCGCTTTACGACTATATGCCTGACTTCAAGACCTGTTTCACCGTAAGCTACACTCATAATGTTGTGGGCACTCCACTTGAGAAAAAGCTTATGGCGGCTGTTGATGAGGCTGTCCGCACAATGAAGAGAGAAGTATTAGAAGTGGAGCACAGACCATTCCGCTAAGGAGGACAAAACAAAATGAAGTTCAATATAGGATTTATACCTACTTTGCTTTTGCTGATACCTGTGATAGCAGCCTGTTTCAAGACCCCTGCCGACAAGCCTGAGCTTGAGGACGAGAACATTATCGTTTTCATTGCAAAGTGTGTGGGCAGATTTGGCTGCATAGGCTATATGTGCCTTGCTATCGGAGATTACGAGGTAGGCTTTTCAAGCAAGCTGCTTTTCCTAATATGGGCTGTTGTTGCACTGCTCGTTATCGCACTTTATTGGGTCCTTTGGATAAGGCATTATAAAAATGGCAATCATTTTGAAGATATTTACGGCACTGGGATCCCGCTTTTCATTATCCCTGCGGCGTTCGTGCTTGTAACAGGTATCTTCTCAATGAATTTTATGCTTATCATATTCTCAGTGCTGGATATCGTTTGCGAATACTGCTCTGCATACGGTGTAAGAAAGCGTCTGCACCCTGCAAAGACAGAGGAAAGCTCAGACGAGGCTGAAACAAAAGAAAATGAGGACGGAGAATAATACCGCTCTCACTGATATATTTTTTCAAAAGAGGTAATAAAAAATGGCGTGTAATTATTTTTGTGACGGAGTAGACAAAGCTCCACAGAGATCACTTTTCAATGCTCTTGGCATGACAAAGGAAGAAATGGACAGACCTCTCGTTGGTATCGTATCTTCATATAATGAGATAGTTCCTGGTCACATGAACATTGACAAGATAGTTGAAGCTGTTAAAATGGGCGTTGCAATGGCAGGCGGAACACCTGTTGTATTTCCTGCTATCGCTGTTTGCGACGGTATCGCTATGGGTCACATGGGAATGAAATATTCTCTCGTTACCCGTGACCTTATCGCAGACTCAACAGAGTGCATGGCTTTGGCTCATCACTTTGACGCTCTTGTTATGATACCAAACTGCGACAAGAACGTTCCTGGTCTGCTCATGGCAGCCGCAAGAGTAAACGTTCCTACTATTTTCGTATCAGGCGGTCCAATGCTGGCTGGTCACGTTAAGGGCAAAAAGACTTCCCTTTCAAGCATGTTCGAGGCTGTTGGTACTTACAACGCAGGCAAGTTCACTCTTGACGACGTTGAGGAATTTGAGAACAAAGCCTGTCCGACTTGCGGAAGCTGTTCAGGTATGTACACTGCAAACTCTATGAACTGCCTTACAGAAGTTCTTGGCATGGGTCTTAGAGGAAACGGCACTATCCCTGCTGTATATTCTGAAAGACTCAAGCTTGCAAAGCACGCAGGTATGCAGGTAATGGAGCTTTACAAGAAGAACATCAGACCAAGAGATATCATGACAAAGGACGCTTTCATCAACGCTATCACAGCTGATATGGCGCTTGGCTGTTCAACAAACTCAATGCTTCACCTTCCTGCTATCGCTCACGAGTGCGGAGTAGAGCTTGACCTTGACTTTGTAAACGAGATATCAAAGAGAACGCCAAACCTCTGTCACCTTGCTCCTGCCGGTCACACATACATGGAAGACCTCAACGAGGCAGGCGGAGTTTATGCAGTTCTCAGTGAGCTTAACAAGAAAAACCTTATCAACACTGACTGCATGACTTGCACAGGCAAGACAGTAGGCGAGAACATCAGCGGCGTTGTAAACAAGAACCCTGAGCTTATCAGACCAATAGACAATCCATACTCACAGACAGGCGGAATCGCAGTTCTCAGAGGCAATCTTGCTCCTGACACCTGCGTTGTTAAGCGTTCAGCCGTTGCGCCTGAAATGCTGGCTCATGAAGGTCCTGCAAGAGTATTCGACTGCGAGGAGGACGCTATCGCTGCTATCAGAGGCGGCAAGATAGTTGAGGGCGACGTTGTCGTTATCCGTTACGAGGGTCCAAAGGGCGGTCCTGGAATGAGAGAAATGCTCAATCCTACATCTGCTATCGCAGGCATGGGTCTTGGCTCAACTGTTGCACTTATCACTGACGGACGTTTCAGCGGTGCTTCAAGAGGTGCTTCTATCGGTCACGTTTCACCTGAGGCAGCCGTAGGCGGTCCTATCGCACTTGTTGAAGAAGGAGATATGATAGCAATAGATATCGACAACTGCTCTATCACACTTAAAGTATCTGACGAGGAGCTTGCTGAAAGAAGAAAGAACTGGAAACCAAGACAGCCAAAGGTAACAACAGGCTATCTTGCAAGATACGCTTCACTTGTAACTTCTGCAAACAGAGGTGCTATACTTCAGATAAAGGACTAATATCCGACACAAAATAATAAGGGAGAAAGGCGGAATAATATGAAAAAATTCATTTCAGGCTTGCTTGGAATACTCTTTGTAGTTCTTGTAGTAGTAGGTGTTTTCATCTGTACATATGTATTCAATCAGCCGTCAAGATCAGGCGATTCAAGAGAGCTTATCTCTGGAACATGGACAGATAAGGACGCAAACATCACTTTTGAGTTCTCTGACGAGGGCGATTTCACTATCACTCACACTAATAACAAATCAGTTATCGCAAAGGGCTGGTTTAAAATTCAGGAGGACGGGGGAAGTGGAAAGATACAGCTTCTTGTAAATCCGTCTGACAGAGATACAACTGTTGATATCGGTCTGAGAATGAAGTTCTTCTCGACTATTTCCTACAAAAACCTTTCTGTACCGTCTGAGGACGAGAGCGACAAGGTCGCTACCTGCAAGTTCATTTTCCAGAACTCTGACGGAGTTTACTCATGCGAGAGAAAAGACTCCGAAGGCTCGTTCTATGACGGCAAATAACGAATTTTTAAGGGCTACGGCTGAACGATATGTTTAGCCGCAGCTTTTGTGCAGTAAAGACTTGATTAAGATAAAAAAAAGGAGTAAAAATGGAGCTACTGATCAAAAATATCCGTGCCTGCGACCCGCAGACAGGGCTTGACGGTATAACGGACATAGGCATTGACGGAGGAAAGATAGTCAGCCTTGGAAAAACTGACGAGCATGCTCAGAGAGTTATCGACGCAAAGGGCAAACTTTGTGCATTGCCTGGGCTTTTCGATATGCACGTTCACTTTCGTGACCCAGGTCTTACCTACAAGGAGGACATCATCACAGGTGCGAACGCCGCAAAGGCTGGCGGTTTCACGGGCGTCGCTTGTATGCCGAACACAAAACCGCCTATCGACTCCCCTGAGGGCGTGAAATACGTTTTTGAAAAGGCAAAGAAAACAGGTATCGACGTTTTCCCTATCGCCTGCGTTACAAAGGGCATGAAAGGTCAGGAGCTTTGCGACTATGACGCACTCAAAGCCGCAGGAGTTACCGCCATTTCAGATGACGGCAGACCTGTTGAGAACGCTGAGCTTATGCGTCAGGCTATCGAAAAGACTAACGAGAACGGTCTTATCGTGACTTCTCACTGCGAGGACTTGAAGATAATAAACGGTGGTATCATCAACAAGGGCGAGATATCCGAAAAGCTTGGAGTAAAGGGCATGGACAGAGCCTCTGAGGACTATATCACAGCCCGTGAGATATGCCTTGCAATGAGCTGTAATGCGAGAGTTCACATATGCCACGTTTCCACCAAAGGCTCTGTGAACATCATAAGAGCGGCGAAAAAGAACGGCGTTAAGGTCACCTGTGAAACTGCGCCGCACTATTTCACATTCACAGACGAAAAGCTTTTAGCCCGTGACGCAGATTTCAGAATGTCGCCGCCGCTTAGAACTGAGGAGGACAGGGCGGCTGTTGAGGAAGCTGTTCTTGACGGCACTATCGACTGCATCATCACCGACCACGCTCCACACTCCGCAGAGGAAAAGGCTGACTTTGAGAAAGCCCCAAACGGCGTCGTTGGACTTGAAACTTCCCTTGCGGCAACGCTCACAAAACTTTACCACAGCGGCAAGTGCGGTCTTGACAAGATAGCAGAGATAATGTCGGTAAATCCGAGAAAGATAATGGGACTTGAGCCTATCAAGATAGCAGTGGGCGAAAGATGCGATCTTTGTATCTTTGACCCTGACTATGAATGGGAAGTTATCCCTGCGGAGCTTAATTCAAAGAGCAAAAACAGCGTGTTCAAAGGCACAAGGCTCAAAGGCAAGGTAATGTACACAATATGCAGAGGAAAGCTCGTTTTTGAGCTTTAATATAAAAATATCCGAAAGGAAGATAAAAATGGCATTTGACAGACTTATTGAAAATATCGTAAAGACACAGAACCCGTCAGTAGTGGGACTTGACCCAAAGCTTGACTATGTTCCTGAATACATCAAGGAAAAGAAGTTCAAGAAATACGGCAAGACGCTCAAGGGTGCGGCTAAGGCTATATGGGAGTTCAACAAGACTATAATCGACGAGATACACGATATCTGCCCTGCTATCAAGCCACAGGCTGCATACTATGAAATGTATGGCTACGAGGGTGTAAAGACCCTTTACAAGACTATACAGTATGCAAAGGAAAAAGGTATGTTCGTCATGACAGACGGAAAGAGAAACGATATCGGCGCAACTATGGAAGCTTACGCAACCGCACATCTTGGTCTCACTGACGTTGGCGGTGAGCTTGTGGAAGCTTTCGGTGCAGACGCTCTCACTGTAAACGGCTATCTCGGCTCAGACGGAATCAACCCGCTTCTTGACCAGTGCAGAAAATATGACAAGGGCATTTTCGTTCTTGTAAAGACTTCAAACAAGTCAAGCGGTGAGCTTCAGGATCTTATGATAGGCAACAAGACAGTTTATGCCACAATGGGCTCAATGTGCGAGCTGTGGGGCAAGGACGTTATGGGCAAGTATGGCTACAGCGGTGTTGGCGCAGTTGTGGGTGCGACTTATCCTGAGCAGCTTGCTGAGATGAGAAAGGCTCTGCCGCACACATTCTTCCTTGTACCGGGCTACGGTGCACAGGGCGGCGGTGCTGAAGGAGTATCAAAGGCATTTGACGATCACGGACTTGGTGCTATCGTAAACTCATCCCGTGGCGTAATGTGTGCTTACAAGAAAGAGGATAACTGTGACGAGCACGATTTTGCAAAGGCTGCAAGACGTGAAGTTATCAGAATGAAAGAGGATATAATCTCATATCTGCCAAAGATCACACTTGAATAAACACTAAAGGAGTGACTGAGTATGACAGCAAAGGGCGTTATATTGTTTACAGCGGCGGTGGGAGCATTGCTTTTATGCTCCTGCGCAAAGAACGAGGATACAAGCTCTTTGACGGAAAGTCAGCAGGAGCAAAGCGATTTTCCAAGATGTATCGTAGGCGAGTGGAAATGCCGTGAAACGCCCCTTGACAACAGCGAGCTTTATTCGGGCTATCTCAGCCTTATTATCCGTTCAGACGGCAATTATCTCATGTATGACGCAGAAGCAGGCAATCCCTGCTTAAAAGGCACTATCGAAATGGACAGCGACGATCTTGATCTTATCTTTGTTGATGACAGCGGAGTGGATTTTGCACCGCCTGCCGGTTGGGAGAATATGTCCAAAAGGCAGGAGATAGGCTATTTTGCTGACGCTTACACGTTAAAGCTTACTTATACTGATAATGATAACTCGGTCACTCTCGTTTTTGATGCGGTGAACGCTCCGAATGAGGTAAAGAACTAAGTACAGGGAGGATTTTTAATGTACAAGCAGGGTAAATACCCAATAGTTTCAAAAAAGACCCTTGCAAAAGGAATTTTTGACATTGAGATATACTGTCCGCACATTGCAAAGGCGGCAAAGGCAGGACAGTTTGCACAGGTGCAGGCAGAGGGCTTTTTCCTCCGCAGACCTATCTCTATTTGCGATATCAACAAGGACAAGGGTACTATCCGCCTTGTTTTTGAGGTAAGAGGTCACGGCACTGACAAGATAAGCGAGCTTAACAAGGGCGACCTTGTTGACATTATCGCACCGCTGGGTAACGGCTTCAAGGTGCTTGAAAAGGGCAAAAAAGCTGTCTGTATCGGCGGCGGCATAGGCACGCCTCCAATGGTAGGCATTGCAAAGCAATACGGCGAGAACGCCACTGTTATAAGCGGTTTCAGAAACGCTGCGGCGGTCATTTTGCAGGAGGACTTCAAGGCTATGGGTTGTGACGTCAAGCTTTGCACTGACGACGGCTCTGCAGGAAGAAAGGGCTTTGTTACTGACGCACTTCTTGATGTGCTTAAAAGCGAAAAGCCTGATATCGTTTATGCCTGCGGTCCAATGATAATGCTGAAAAATATCACAAAGATATGTGAGGAAAACGGCATTTACTGTCAGGTATCTCTTGAGCAGAGAATGGCTTGCGGCGTGGGTGCGTGTCTTGTATGCGTATGCCGCACTGTCAAGGACGGGCAGGAGTTCAATTCTCACGTTTGCAAGGACGGTCCTGTATTCGACAGCGAGGAGGTAGTGTTTGATGAATAGGATAAATGTGAATTTCTGCGGAGTTGAGTTCAAAAACCCTGTTATCCCTGCAAGCGGAACATTCGGCTACGGCAGAGAATACGAGCAGTTCTATCCCCTTTCAAAGCTGGGCGGAATATCCGTAAAAGGCACTACGCTTCACCGCCGTGAGGGCAACCCCAGTCCGAGAGTTGCGGAAACTCCAAGCGGTATGCTCAATTCTGTTGGACTTCAAAACGGCGGCGTTGACAAGTTCATAAACTACGAGCTTCCAAACCTTGTAACAAAGGACACAAGGATAATAGCCAACATAGCAGGTTCAACTATCGAAGAATGTGCAGAGCTTGCAGAAAAGCTCAACGGCACCGCTGTTGACATGATAGAGCTTAACATATCCTGCCCGAACGTAAAACAGGGCGGAGCGGCTTTCGGCACTGACTGCAACGTTGCAGGTGCGGTCACAAAGGCTGTTAAGGACGTTACGGAAAAGCCTCTTATGGTAAAGCTTTCACCGAACGTTACAAGCATTGTGGACATTGCAAAGTCTGTTGAAGCAAACGGCGCTGACGCTGTTTCGCTGATAAACACACTTCTTGGTATGCGTATCGACATAAAGACACGCCGTCCGATACTGAAAAACAACGTGGGCGGACTTTCTGGTCCTGCGGTATTCCCTGTTGCCGTAAGAATGGTATGGCAGGTGGCAAACGCTGTTAAAATACCTGTTATGGGCATGGGCGGTATCGCCACATGGGAAGACGCCATTGAAATGATGATGGCAGGCGCAGGTGCTGTTCAGGTAGGTGCGGCAATATTTGCTGACCCTTATGTACCTGTGAAGATAGCCGAGGGTATGCAGAAATTCTGCGAAGACAACGGCATTAACAACATCTCTGAGATAGTTGGCACTGTTAAGCCTTGGTAATAACATAGTAAAATATCCGTCTTTTTACAGGACGGATATTTTTATGGTATTTTTTCTTATGAATTTCTTAAATTCATTGAAAACAGCTTGCAAAAGTGTTATAATTTAAGTCGTCAGGAAAGGCTGACAGAGAAAGGGGAAAGATATGTTTCTTAGAGTACTTTGCGTGATAACATCTGCACTTACAGTTCTTACCACGCTTTCAATGACATCATGCGGAGCAGACAACACCATTTCGTCTGAGGCCTCCGAAAGTGCTGTTACATCTACGGCAGACAGCGGTAAAACTGCAAAGGATATCCTTTCGGCAATAGAGGGCGACCACATGGACGCTTCGACTTTTTACGGTGAGGACAGCTTCACAAAGAATACCGAAAAGCTTTATGGTATAGAAGCTGACAAGCTCAGCGACGGAGGAATACTTTACTCCTCTGACGGCAATTATGCTGACGAGATATCAATGCTCAAAATGGCTGACGGAAGCAGTGCAAAAAGCCAGCTTGCAGACAGGCTGAGCTACAGACTTAATCAATATGAAAACTACAAGCCTGAAGAAACAAAGAAAATACAGGCGGCAAAGATATTTCAGGCTGGAGATTACTGGGTGCTTGTTATCTCTGACAATGCTGACGAGATATCTGACGAGATAACAGACATGATAAATTAAAAGACGGAGGAAAGAAAATGACAACAGCGAAAAAAATACTTACCCTCGCACTTTGTCTGACCTGCCTTACAGCGGGTATGACAGGCTGTGCAAAAGATAAAAGCAGTTCTGATACTAAAATTGCTAAAAGCACATCATCACAATCAGAAAGCAGCGACAGCGAGAAGATAAAAGAGCTTAACGACAAGCTTGAAAAGCTGGAAAACACGCTTTCTAACATTCTGGGGGAGGATATATTTGATCCCGCAGACGGTGACGGCAACGTAAACGGTGAGATACACCCTATCTATGATGATACGGCAGTGGTTGAAGCTTACAAGTCGGGTGATGATTCAAAGCTCACTGACGACAAGGACAAATACATACTCAAAGAGCTAAAAAAGGCTGTGGGCGAGATAATCAAAGACGGCATGAGCGAATATGACAAGGAAAAGGCTGTTTATGATTATGTGTTCTCTCAGACCCACTTTAATGACGATTCTCTTGTGGCGATATCTGATGACAGTGAAGATGACGAGTCATACAATCCTTACGGATTTTTCCATGACCACTCTACTATCTGTGTGGGAAACGCAACAACAATAAAGCTGTTTTTTGATGTCCTAGGTATCGACAGCAAGATAATACACTCAACAGAAAACGGCGAACACGCTTGGAACGTTGTGAAGATAGATGGCAAATGGTATCACCTTGATGTGACATTTGATGGTGGCAACGAAGCTCCAGACTACGCATATTTCAACGTACCTGACACTGCAAAGGACGACGGCTCCTATCCTTGGAACAAAGAGGACTTCCCTGAATGCACTGCCACTAACGATTGCTACATATGCAAGAATGCCAAGAAGCTTGACAGCGTTTATGATATACCTGAGCGCATAAAGGAAGCAATGTCAGATAAAGGAAAAACTATATATATGTCACTGGACGTTCCGGAGGGGGCAGGCAGCACTGCTGTTGCGGAGCAGGTCACAAACATAATATCAAACTTTTACATTGACGATTACAACGTCTCTTCCACACCTGTTATTGACGCAGGGGACAAGGTTTGCTTTGGAATTTCTTTAAACTCGGCAGATGATGACGATTCGGATAATTCTTATGACACAGACAATGCACTCGGCATTGATTACGACAAGCTTTCAAAGGCTTTCTCAGATGCTCTCGGAATAGATTATGAGTATGAGCCTGATTATTCTGATAATAACATAATGGGTTAAAGCCTATAAGGGGATTCTTTAAGGCAATACCGCACAAAGATTGCACGCCGTCAGGTGGGATTTGTGCGGTGTTGCCTTAATAAAAGCCGCAGGGCATACAGCGTAAAAACTGTATACCCTGCGGCTTTTTATATCGGATTTGATCGAAGAAAGCTTGTTCATTGGGTCACACGTCAGCTTGCCTGACTGTCTGCCCTTTTCCGATTTTGTATGTTTGAGAAATTAGTTCTCGAAAAGTGCTGTTGAAAGATATCTCTCACCTGTATCAGGGAGAAGTGCAACGATAGTCTTGCCCTTGTTCTCAGGTCTCTTTGAAAGTATCTCAGCGGCTTTAAGCGCTGCACCTGATGAAATACCAACAAGGATACCCTCTGTTTTAGCGAACTTGTTGCCTGTCTTGAAAGCGTCCTCATTCTCGATAGGGAGGATCTCGTCATAAACCTTTGTATCGAGGACATCAGGAACGAAGCCTGCGCCGATACCCTGAATTTTGTGTGGACCTGATTTGCCCTGTGAAAGAACAGGTGAAGTTGCAGGCTCTACTGCTACTATCTTAACGTCAGGGTTCTTTGATTTGAGATACTGACCAACACCTGTTACTGTTCCGCCTGTGCCAACGCCTGCGATAAAGATATCTACCTTACCGTCTGTATCTTCCCAGATCTCAGGACCTGTTGTTGCAAAGTGAGCGGCTGGGTTTGCTGGGTTTACGAACTGACCGAGGATAACTGAGTTCTCGATCTCGCCCTTAAGCTCGTCAGCCTTCTTGATAGCACCTGTCATGCCCTTTGCGCCTTCTGTGAGAACTATCTGTGCGCCATATGCCTTAAGAAGATTTCTTCTTTCGATACTCATTGTTTCAGGCATTGTAAGAATTACCTTGTAGCCCTTTGATACGCCCACAGCCGCAAGACCGATACCTGTGTTTCCTGATGTAGGCTCTATAATAGTTGCGCCTTTCTTGAGAACGCCCTTCTTCTCAGCTTCCTCGATCATTGCAAGTGCAACTCTGTCCTTAACGCTTCCTGCCGGGTTGAAATATTCAAGCTTTGCAAGGATAGTTGCGTCAGCCTCTACTGCCTTTTCAAAATTAACTGCTTCGATTATTGGAGTTTTTCCGATAAGCTCCGAAACGCCCTTATAGATCTTTGACATTTTAATCTACCTCCGATATGAAAATTATTTTATGCGGTTTTCTGTACCGCTTATGTTTGCTATGGTTATACTATATCACTTTATTCCTACTATGTCAATAGGATTAATATGCTTTCTATGTTTTATACAACAAAGCCAGCTTATTCCGAGCTTCGATTTGTGCATTATGACCTATAATCATACTCAGTAATGCAATATGGCTTATTATTTTCATCGCAAAGCTCCACAAATTTTCTGCCCACATCGGTATAAACAAGAGCCTTTATGGCTTTACCACGCTTCAAGGGATTTTTATATTCCACACGGATACGCTTCACAGCAGACTCGTTTTCCACAAACTCGTCTGTTATGTCAAGATATCTCGCATTGTTGACGTGTTCGTTCATGTCGATATAGCATTTCAGCACCGGGATATCCTCATACACCTGTGGCTCAGTATCAGGTAGGGCTATCTTTCTTGGAAGATACTCCATATCAAGCTTTGGATAGAGCTTCACCCTATCAACAAGCTCCTGTGGAACTTTTATAGGCCGCTGAGAGGTCTTGTCCATGAAAGCGCCAGAAGCTATAGACTTCACGCAGATATCACCGTTTTCGTCATATATAACTGTATTTCTGTAGCCATACATTCTTTTTAGCTCATATGTCCATGTTTTGACGGTGAGCTTTTCGTTTTGCTCAGGTCTGCGGACTATATCAAGCTGTCTTGACACAAGAAACATCACGCAGTTTTCTTTCTCAAAAAAAGGCGACATAACAGGGTGAGTGTCAAGGTGGATAACAGAGCAATCCTGCAAAAGATCAACAAGGCAGCTATTTCTTATTATGCCATGCGAACCTATCTGGCTGCAATTTACAGTGCGTTTCATTTCGTACATATTGCTTTCCTCCATTCTGCTATATGATAATTATACAACTTATTGTCGCTTTTTTCAACAGCACATAGGTACAAATGTTAACAGAGGTAAAGAAATGTTAAAAAAAACTTGTTGAAATTAGTCCGCTTTGCTACTTATAATGATATTACAGCAATTTTACAGGAGGCAAAATATGTTTTTATGGTTAATGATAGCTATTCTTGTGGCGGTCTGCTCTGTGGCTGGCTTTATTTATCTCACAAGAAGAATATCAGCTTTTGGCTTTATAAAAAAGCTTTCAAAGGATAAAAAGGTACTTAAATACGCCATAAGTGCAGGTCTTATAGTGCTCACAGGCGGCATAATATGGCTTATATGGGACTGGATAAATGCGATAATCTGTTTGCTGCATCTTGTTATATTCTGGCTTTTGTGCGACTTGTTTGTGTTCATTGGAAAGAAGATATCAAAGAAACAGGCAAGCAAATGCCTTGCAGGCTTTATCGCCGTGCCGCTGACGGTGGTTTATCTTGCGGTGGGCTGGTATCTTTGCAGCAATGTGTGGGAAACTGACTACACACTGAAAACTGATAAGAAGTCAGGTGACATAAGGATAGTTCAATTTGCAGACTCTCACGTTGGCACAACATTCCATGGGGACGGCTTCGCAAAGTACATGGAAGAGATACAGAAGCTTGACCCCGATGTGGTGCTTATAACAGGCGACTTTGTTGATGATGACACATCAAAAGAGGACATGATACAGTGCTGTGAAGCTCTTGGCAAGCTGAAAACAAAATACGGCGTTTATTTCTCATTTGGCAACCATGACAAGGGATACTATGACCCTTCGTATCGTGGCTACAGCGGTGACGATCTTATTGCGGAGCTTGAAAAGAACAATGTCAACGTATTACAGGACGACACCGTGCTTATCGACGATCGTTTCTACATAATAGGCAGACAGGACAGGTCTGAGGAAATGGAAAAGGGCGGTCACAGAGCATCTATGGAAGAGCTCACAAAGGATCTTGACAGCTCGAAGTTCACAGTTGTAATGGATCACCAGCCTTGTGATTATGACGCTCAGGCGGCGTCAAAGGTAGACCTTGTTTTGTCAGGTCACACACACGGCGGTCAGCTCATACCAATAAACTTCCTTGGCACTCTCATCGGCGGCAATGACCGCACATACGGCTATGAAAAGCGTGAGGACACCAACTTTATCGTGACATCAGGCATTTCAGACTGGGCGATAAAATTCAAAACAGGCTGCAAGTCTGAGTACGTTGTTATTGATGTTTCGGAGAATTAAACAGCAGGACAAAGCAAAAGGGTCAGCGAAAATGCTGACCCTTCAGTCTGTATCAGGGCTTTGAATGCTTTCCTATCGTGACTTTTTTCCAAAATGTTCATCTGCCTTTCGGGCGTTCGCTGTGTCGAAAAACGCTGTGTATAAAAGTTTAGCACAATGTTTACCTGTAGTCAAGCACCGAACCATTGACAAATTGCACTTGTGGATATATAATTTACCATGAAACTACACTTTGAAAAGGAGGTGTGGCAGTGACAAAGGTCATATATCCTGTTATCGGCAGGCAGACTTCCCTGCCCTTTTATCTCACCGGAATAGGCATTTCCGACCCTGAATATCACGTCACAAGGGACAAAGGGCTTGTTTCACATCAGCTTCTTTTTACCTCAGGGGGCGAGGGCAGACTAATTGTCGGGGGAGAAGAATTTGTGCAGACAAAAGGCTCGGCATTTTATCTGCCCCCTAGCGTTCCGCATGAATATTATCCTGCAAATGGGAATTGGATAACAAACTGGATAGTTTTCCGTGGTGAATTTGCGGGGCAAATGCTTGCAAACCTTGGCTTTGACAGCTTTAGATTCTCACCTGAGATAAACACACAAAAACCTGCTCAGCTTTTTGAGCGAATTTTAGTTGCCGCTGCCGACCCTGTGAATTGTGGCGAAAAAACCTCCGCACTTGTGTATGAATATATCCTCGCCATGAGGACTGCAATGCTTTTTCCTGACAGCCGAAACAACGTGGGAAGCATTACAAGGCAGGCGCTTTTGTATATTGACAGCCGATACATGGAGGATATCACCGCAGAAACACTTGCAGGACTTTCGGGAGTGTCAGTACAACATTTCTGCCGTGTTTTTAAAGCAGAAACTTCAATGCGTCCCCTTGAATATATTGCAAAGCGACGTATCTCTCAGGCAAAATCTCTGCTTCTTAACACCGGCTCTGACATAGGCGACATAGGCAAGCAGGTGGGCTATGAGGACAGAAACTATTTCAGCATCGTTTTCAAAAAGCAGGAGGGCGTTTCGCCAAAAGAATACCGTCGTTCAAGAGGAACAGGTTTGTAATAATATTTTAAGCTTTATTAGAATTTTCTTAGCATATTTCAAAGCAAAATGTTCGTATCTTAATAATATGCAAAATATTTCAGATTGACCATACACTCCTTTAAGCTTATAATTGTCATAAGAAAGCAAGAAGCCATGCTTTATGCAAGGAGGATAACTTATGACGATACTAAAAAGGAGCGCGTCAATGGTGTCAGCATTGGTCATGATGATATCTAGCGCAGGCGCTTACAATTGCAGTGCGGAGGGAACAACGGTGAACGATAGCAATACAAATAATACAAGAGAGATAGTTATTGACGGAACTACGGCTCAGCTCAAAGAAAATATGCGCTACAGAGGGGCAGGCATGGTGAGTGCAAACAACTCATCAAGGCTTCTGTTGGATTACAAGGCTGAACACCCAGATGTATATGAGCAGATAATGGAATATATGTTTGGCAAAGAGGGTATCGGCATTACTCACCTTAAGTTGGAAATGGGTGCGGATATAAACTCATCATCAGGCACAGAACCATCTGTAATGAGAACAGAGGACGAAAAGGCTGACGTAACAAGAGGTGCGGCATACCAGCTTGCCGCTGACGCAAAGAAGATAAATCCTGACCTCACATTGGATATGCTTTGGTGGAGTGAACCAAAGTGGGTATCTGACGCTTCCGACGTTTATGCTGCAAGATACAAATGGTATAAAAACACCCTTGACGCCGCTTATGAAACATATGGACTTGAATTTGACTATGTAAGTGCTGTGCAGAATGAGCGTGGAGCTGACCCTGAATGGGTGAAATATCTTTCCTCACATCTCAAAAGTGAAAAAGGCACCCCTTATGACTACTCAAAGATAAAGATAGTCGGTGGAGAAGAGGTCTGCACATGGGGCTTTGCTGACAGAATGTATGAGGACAGCGAACTTATGAACGTTGTTGACGTGGTGGGAAGCCATTACACAAGTGAGTCCACCGAGAACGCACAGAAGCTTGCATATGAAGAAAACAAAGAGCTTTGGTTCAGCGAAGCAAGCTCGCCAATGGCATATGCGCAGTGTACATACAGATATGACGGCTCAGGGCTGGCAGGCATAAACGGCACACTTGATATTGCAAACAGAATAATCGGAATGTATCCAAACGGCAAAATGATACTTTATGAGTATCAGCCTGCTGTATCGGCATACTATGACGGCGCTTGCTACTGTCAGAAACAGCTTATCTCAGCCTGCGACCCTTGGAGCGGTTATTATATGCTTGACAGCGGTTTTTATATGTCTTTGCATTTTTCGCAGTTCATTGAAAAAGGCTGGGCTTTCGTTGACAGTGGCTGTTACAGCGACGGCAAAAAAGGCGGTGACGGACACGCTATCGTCGACGCTGTTTATAGCTACATGACCGCCACCGATACAGAAACAGGCGATTACAGCACTGTTATCACAAACACTACAAGCGAGCCTATACAGTATGACCTCAAGGTATCAGGACTTGACAAGGCGTCAAGCAACGTGAGCGTATGGGAAACAAGAGGTCCTGACAGCATTGACGACAGCTATGACGAGAATTATTTCAAGAAAACTGAGGATATAACCCCTACAGAGAACGGCGGAGCTTATACATACTCTGTGACAGTGAAGCCAAATTCTATTGTGACAATTTCTACTGTTACACCTGAGCGCACAGAATACAAAAACGCTGACGAGAGCGAACGCACTGTTTTGAAGCTTCCATATTCGGACGATTTTGAGTATACAGGCTATCCTGAGAATTATCTTTCATCAAGGGGCAATGCGCCAAGATACACAACAGATCAGGGCGGTGCTTTCGAGGTGGAAAAGACCGACAAGGGCAATATGCTAGTTCAGCAGATAACGGCTGACATGAAAGCCAACGAGTGGGGCTACACCCCCGAACCTGTGACTACATTCGGTGACGACAGGTGGTATAACTACTCTGTGAACGTTGACGCTGCTTTTGCGACTTCGCAGGACGCAGGATCAAACTATGTGGGCGTTGGTCTGAGATACACGCTTGGCTGCAATTCATACAGTGGCTATTGGATAAAGCTTTATGAGAACGGAAGCTGGGAGCTTAAAGCAAATGACGGCACTCTTAGCAGTGGAAGCATAGACAGCTTTGACGGCACAGCTTCTCACAAGCTTAAAGTCGAGGCTGTAAACAACGTTATCCGTGGATATATTGACGGAAACATGGTGGCTGAATACACTGTGAACGAGGGTGAATCTCTTATCGGTGCAGGCAGAGCGTCACTTTTCAGCTCATACAACAAAAACAGCTTTGACAACTTCTCTGCTGAACCTGTGGAGGGCAGTGACACATATGTAACTCGCTTTGACGAAACAGACTCTTGCTTCACTTTTGAGGGCAACTGGGAACACAACCTTATGAGCAGCTTCAAAAACTACAAACGAACCATATCAGATGGCACAGAGGGCGACTCTTTCACAGTAAGCTTTGAGGGAACAGGCTTTGCGCTTTCAGGTGAAACAAGAGAAAACGCTATACTCGGGGTATCAATAGACGGAGGTGATGAACAGCTCGTGACAGTTTCAAGGACAGGTCAGCGTGAGATATCATGCCATTTTGAAGGCTTGTCTGAGGGTGCTCACACCGCAAAGGTAACCATAAAATCAGGCAAATATACAATTGACGCTATGCAGGTAACAGGCGGAAAGATACCATTCGAGAAGAAAAAGCCTGCGAAGTCTGAAAGCACTAAGTCAGGCAAAAGCAAGCTTCCTATAGCTGTTGGGGCAGGCGTTTGCGCTGCTGCGGCAGTCGGTGCAGTGATATATGGCATAGCAAGAAAGAAGCGTAAGGAAAATAATGACTAAAATAAGCAGAACAACAGACATGACACAAGGCAGTGAAATGCGACACATAATAATGTTTTCACTGCCCTTGCTTGCAGGAAATCTTTTGCAGCAGACATACAATATAGTGGACACTATGGTGGTGGGGCGTTATCTGGGCGATGACGCCCTTGCCGCTGTTGGTGCTACAGGCTCTATCACTTATCTTTTTTACACCCTTTGCATAGGGCTGTCGGTGGGTGCAGGAATAATTGTCGCACAGTATTTCGGTGCAGGCAAGAAAAAAGCCATGCGGTCGGCAGTATTCAACTCAGCGCTTGTTACAGCTATATTCGGCATTGTAATAAGCCTTTTATCCGTGCCTGCCGCAAGACCGATACTGGAGCTTTTGAAAGTTCCTGACAAGCTCATCGGAGATTCTGTGGCGTATATGCAGATAGCCTGCGGCGGAACGATAGCGGTGGCAGCATACAACTGGATAAACGCCATAATGAGGGCTTTGGGCGACTCAAAAACACCGCTGATATTCTTAGGTGCAGCAAGTTTGCTAAACGCCCTCCTTGACCTGCTTTTTGTGGTGGTATTCAAATTCGGCATAGCAGGTGCGGCGTGGGCGACAGTGCTTACACAGGCACTTTCTGCCATTTCTTGTATTGTGTACTGCTTTGCAGTGAGCGGAGAGATAAGGCTCACTGCCGACGATCTGCACGCCGACAAGGACATGATGAGCCGCTGTGTGAAAACAGGCGTGCCTATCGCCATACAAAACGGACTTATCTCGGTATCAATGGTGGCTCTCCAGCGTGTGACAAACGGCTTTGGCGAAACGGTCATGGCGGCATACACAGTTTCAATGCGTATCGAGCAGTTCGTTCAACAGCCGTTTTCTTCACTTAATGCGGCGGTTTCAACATTCACAGGACAGAATATCGGTGCAGGAAAAGAAAAACGTGCGCAGAAAGGTCTTGCTTGTGCGATAAAGATATCGGTGATATTCTCGGCAGTGGTGCTTGTGCTGTTCACACTGTTCGGTGGAGCGATAACATCTTGGTTTGTCAAGGGCAAGACTGTTATAAGCATATCGGCAAAAGCGCTTATCATAACCTCACTTTTCTACTGGTCGCTGGGTATTATCCACACCACAAGGGGCTTTTTAAACGGCGCAGGCGACACAAACTATGCCCTTGTAAACGGCATGGCGGAGGTAATATGCAGGATAGGTCTTTCACTTATCTTTACAAGGATAGCTTTCATAGGCTATTGGGGCATATGGTACACCACCGCTGCAACGTGGTTTGTGACCGCCATGGTGAGCCTTATAAGATACAAGGGTGGAAAATGGAGGCTT
>NZ_FR890683.1:67752-73461 GCF_000435935.1 Ruminococcus sp. CAG:57
CTGTACCGATTGGGTGCGGCAGTTTTTTTAAGTTGAAACAGTTTCATATTATATATGAAATATTCATATGAAACCATATTGAAAATTCATAGTGCAGTGGTATAATACAATAAAAGGAGTGACGAGCAATGAACATTACCGAATTTGCAAAAGCCGCAGGAGTATCAAAATCTGCTGTGAGCAGATATTTCAATGACGGCTATGTGAGTGAAGAAAAGCGCAGGCTTATTGAAGCCGCCATAGAAGCCACAGGCTATGCCCCAAGCGTTCAGGCGCAGAACGTGAGAACAAGGGTGACAAAGCTTGTGGGAGTTATTATACCGAAGCTTTCAAGCGAGAGCTGTGCAAGAGAGGTAGAGGGAATAAGTCAGGTACTCAGTGAGCAGGGCTATCAGCTTTTGCTTGTGAACTCTGCCAACGACCCAAAGAAAGAAGTGGAATATCTGGAGCTTTTCCGAAGCAATCGTGTTGACGGAGTTATCTTCTTGGCTTCTGTTTTCACTCCGCTCCATGACGCTGTGCTGAAAAAAATGCGTGTGCCGGTGGTAATTGTGGGACAGGAATACAAGGGTGCAAACTGCGTTTGTCATGACGATTACAAAGCCGCCTATACCGCAGAGAAGCTTATGCTTGACAAAGGCTGCAAAAAGCCCGCTTTTATCGGTGTTACCGAGCAGGACAAGGCGGCAGGTCAGGCAAGAAAAGACGGGTTTCTCCACGCCCTTTCTGATAACGGCATCAACATTGAAAAGTCTGATATGCAGACGGCTGAATTTAAAATGGACTCAGGCTACAAAAGGGCTTTGACATTACTGAGAAGCGGCAGAAAATACGACCACATTTTCTGTGCCACCGACAATCTTGCCGCAGGTGCGCTCCTTGCCTGCCGTGAGCAGGGATTGAAAGTACCAGAAGATATAATGATAGCAGGTATTGGCGACTCTCAGCTTTGTAATGTCACGTCCACTCCCCTGACCTCTGTGCATTTTCATTATCGCACCGCAGGCATAGAAGCGGCACAAATGCTGCTCAATTCACTTAAACGAGAAAGCTCTATACCAAAGACACTGACGCTCGATTTTGAGCTGGAAGAGCGTGAGTCTACAGAGAAAAAATGTGAAACTGTGTGAAACCTTGTAATACCTCCTTGTAAGTTTATATTATTTGTCAATAGACAAATGCACTGTCATTGGTTATAATATAGTTAATGAAATCGGTATCACATAAATGATGAAACTGATAAAATAACATAGTTCGGACAAAATAATAAAAAAGCAAGCAAAGGACGGGATATTATGGATCACAGAAGTTCAGCTCGTGAGATACTTTCTGCTATAGGCGGAAAGGAAAATCTGGTCAGTGCCGCACACTGTGCCACAAGATTAAGACTTATAATCGCAGACAACTCAAAGATACAGAAAGAAACATTGGAGAACATTGACGTTGTTAAAGGCGTTTTTGAAGCTTCAGGACAGCTTCAGATTATCATAGGCACCGGAACGGTAAACAAGGTCTATGACGAATTTATCGCTGAGGCAGGCGTGGAAGCCTCTTCAAAGGACGAAGTCAAGGCTCAGGTGGCTCAGAAGCAGAACTGGTTCAAAAGGCTTATCAAAACTCTCGGCGACGTATTCGTACCTATAATCCCTGCTATCGTTGCAGGCGGTCTTATCATGGGAATAATGGAAGCCTTGAATTTCATGGCTTCAAACGGCTTTATCTCCCTTGACACAAATGGATATGTTTTCACAATATTCAAACTGCTTTCAAATGCAGCGTTCACATTCCTGCCGATACTTATTGGCTATTCTGCAACTAAGGTGTTCGGTGGCAACCCTTATCTTGGTGCGGTAATAGGAATGTTCCTTATCCACCCTGACCTGCAAAACGCATGGACAGTTTCCACAAACGGATATGAGCAGACTTTCTCCATATTTGGTCTGTTCAACGTTCACATGGTAGGCTATCAGGGTCATGTAATTCCTATCATAATCGCTTCATTCATTCTTGCGACTATGGAGAAAAAGCTTCACAAGAAAGTGCCTGACATTGTCGACCTTTTCGTTACACCTCTTGTGAGCCTTACAGTAACAGCTTTCCTCGTTTACACCTTTATCGGTCCTGTATTCGTTGCCCTTGAAAATGGCATTATCACAGGCGTTCAGAAGCTTATCACTATCCCATTCGGCATTGGCTCGTTCATAATGGGCGGTTTCTATTCAACAACAGTTGTTGGCGGTATACATCATATGTACACTGTTATCGACATTGGTCAGCTTGCTAAATATGGTGCGACATATTGGCTGCCTCTGGCATCTGCCGCAAATATGGCTCAGGGAGCTGCCTGCCTTGCAGTGGCAGTAAGAAGCAAGAACAATAAGATAAGATCAATGGCTTATCCATCTGCTCTGTCTTGTATGCTTGGCATCACAGAGCCTGCAATATTCGGTGTAAACCTTAGATTTGTAAAGCCTTTCATATTCGGCTCTATCGGCGGCGCTTGCGGAGCAATGGTCGCTTCTATCCTCCACCTTGGCGCAACTGCAACAGGTGTAACAGGAATATTTGCAATACTTCTTACACTCAACCACCCAGTGAAGTATATAATCTCAATGGCTGTAGCAATGGGCGTTGCATTCACTCTTACTTGGCTTTTCGGCACGAACAACGAGCAGATAAGAAACGAGAACAAGACTTCCGAAAACAAGACAGAAAAGGCTGAACAGCCTGCACAGGCTATGGAAACAAAGGCTGAAAATGCAGATGTAGCAGATGACGGCATTATCACAGCTCCGCTTAGCGGCAAGGCTGTAAAGCTTGAAAACGTTCCTGACCAGACCTTTGCGCAGGGCATACTTGGTCTTGGTGCGGCAATAGAACCTACTGAGGGCAAGGTCGTTGCACCCGGCGACGGCAAGGTCGAAACGCTTTTTGACACTTTCCATGCAGTTGGTTTGACACTTGACAACGGCAAGGAGCTTCTTATCCACGTTGGAATAAACACTGTTGAGCTTAAAGGCGAGGGCTTCAAGGCTTACGTTTCTGAGGGCGACAGAGTAACAAAGGGACAGACGCTTATCACTTTCGATATGGACTTTATAAAGAGCAAGGGCTATCAGACTATCACACCTGTTCTTGTGGGCAATTCAGACGAATTTGCCTCCGTTGAGGAGCTTGCAGAAGAAGGCACAGAAGTGACTATAGGAGATAAGCTAATAAAGGTAAACGCATAAAGTACAGACAAGCCGTCAATAATTATAGTCAACGCATTAAAAGGAGAGGATATAAATGGATAACAAAGAAAAACTGGAAAACAGAGAAAGAATAAAGAACGCAAAATGGCGTCAGAGATTTCATATCGAACCGCCTGACGGCTGGCTCAATGACCCGAACGGTCTGAGCTTTTACAAGGACGAATATCATGTTTATTTTCAGTACAGCCCAATTGCCGCTGACGGTCACACGCCAAGAGGCTGGGGACATTATCACGGCAGCGACCTTATGCACATGACTTATGACAGAGCAGTTATGATGCCTGACATTCCTGAGGACAGCCATGGTGTTTACTCAGGAAGCGCCATTGAAAATGACGGTGTTCTGCATATTTTCTACACAGGTAATGTGAAGATGACAGGCGATTATGATTATGTCAAAGCCGGCAGAGGTGCGAACGTTATCCACGTCACCACCACAGACGGAAGCAAAATGAGTGAAAAGCAGGTACTTCTCAGAAACAGCGACTACCCTGATTTCTGCTCATGCCATGTGAGAGATCCAAAGGTGTGGAAAGAGGGCGACGCATGGAAAATGGTGCTCGGTGCAAGAACTCTTGACGACGAGGGCTGTGTGCTTGTATACGAATCTGACGATCTTATAACCTGGAAATACACCGGCAAGGTATACAAAGAGGGCTACGGCTATATGTGGGAATGCCCTGACTATTTCGAGATAGACGGCAAGGGCTTTTTAAGCACCTGCCCGCAGGGTATGCCTCACTATGAAACAAAGTGGCAGAACCTTAACGAATCAGGCTACTTCACTGTTCAGGGCAAGCTTGAGGACAGCGTTCTCGGTGACTTTACCGAATGGGACATGGGCTTTGATTTCTATGCACCGCAGACGTTCCTTGACCCACAGGGCAGGAGGATACTCATAGGCTGGCTTGGCATGGATAACAAGGTCTACGGCAATGCCACAACTGAACTTGGCTGGCAGCACTGCCTTACCATACCGAGAGTTGTAACTGTTGCACCCAACGGCAAGCTCAGACAGCAGCCTATAGCTGAATTTGACGAGCTTAAAAGCAACGCACGCCGTCAGAGCAGCGGTCAAACTGCAGAATATCCTCTGCCATTTGAGCTTGACGGCGAGCCTGCGGACAGCTTCAGCATATCATTTGACGGTAAGCTTGAACTTAGCTTTGATAAAGAAAAGCAGCTTTTTTCAATGAGATTTACCGATGAAAAATACGGCTGTGGCAGAACGGTAAGAAACGCAGAGATAGACAGCGTGAGAAACATAAGAGTTATCGCAGATATGTCAAGCATTGAGGTATATATCAATGACGGCGAAACTGTGATGTCAACAAGAATATATCCCGATAATGACAGCGTAAAGCTTAAAGTAAACGGCTTTGAGGCACAGGTCTGGGACATCTGAGAGGGGGAACTGCAATGGGAAACACACTTATTGCCATTGGCGAAGCACTGATAGATTTTATTCCTGCACAGACAGGCTGTGCCTTTGAAGAAGTAACAGCTTTCAGCCCTAAAAGCGGCGGAGCGCCTGCAAACGTCTGCGGAGCGTTCACTATCCTTGGTGGAAGCTCGAAATTTATCACTCAGCTTGGTGATGACCCATTCGGAAGAAAGATAGCAGGCGACCTTGCAAGGGCTGGAATCGACACTTCCCTTGTGAGCTTCACCGACAAGGCGAACACAGCTTTGGCTTTTGTGAGCCTTGAAAATGACGGCAACAGGACGTTCTCATTCTACAGAAAGCCCTCCGCAGATATGCTTTTTTCAGCGGAGCAGGTAAAAGAGGAATGGTTTGAGGACGCATACGCACTGCATTTTTGCAGTGTTTCCCTTGGAGATTTTCCGATGAAAGACGCACACAAAAAGGCTATCGCCTATGCACGTCAAAAAGGCGCAATGATAAGCTTTGACCCTAATCTGCGTTTTCCTCTTTGGAACGACAAGAAAGCTCTGCATGATACCGTGAATGAGTTTATACCAATGGCTGACATTGTGAAGATATCAGACGAAGAGCTTGGATTTATCACAGGTGAAAACGACATCAAAGCCGCTCTGCCAAAGCTTTTCACAGGCAATGTGAAGCTTGTGATATACACCTGCGGCTCAGAGGGAGCATATGCTTTCACCAATAACGCTCAGGCATTTGCAGAGAGCGAAAAGGTGAAAGCAGTTGACACAACAGGTGCAGGGGACGGATTTATAGGCTCGTTCCTATATGCACTAAAAACTCTCAATGTGACCGCCGAAGGTCTTTGTGACCTTGACAATGCACAGCTAGAACGCTGTATAGCGTTTTCAAATAAATTCTGCGGTGAAAGCGTTAAACACCAGGGCGCTATCGACTCCTACAGAAAAATAGAATTTATATAAATTTGCATAATAATTATCCTTTAATAATACATTTCCTTAAAACAAAGCCTTCCCCTTTAAGAGCGTTGACATAGGAAAACAA
>NZ_FR890684.1:0-2839 GCF_000435935.1 Ruminococcus sp. CAG:57
ACATCCTTGCCGCAGAACATGATTCTGCCGTTATCTTCCTTTAAAATTCTGAGCGAACCAAATTCCTCATTTTCAAATATCTTTATCATATTATTCATTTGCATTCTCCTTGTCAATTTCTAAAATAAACCTTGCAAGAGCCTCAATAACATTCGTAGTAACGGCATTTCCTGCCTGCTTGTAAAGCTGTGCGTCGGACATTCCGGTTGCCGCCACCTTGTTGAACTGCTCGTCTGTAAACCCCTGCAAACGCCAGCATTCCAAAGGCATGAGCCTGCGGATATATCCGCAGTAGATCACCCCGTGTTTATCGGTGACAGTTATCGTAAACATCGGTTCGTTTGGGAGTTTAAATCTTCGCCCTTGCTGACGAACTTTCTCCTTTTCGGGAGTAAGCACCGCAATCGGATCGCTAATCACGATCACCCCCGACTTTTCTCCTTTATGGTGACCTATACCGCTGTCCTGCCTTGACGTTATGCACCTCGCAAGCTCTGTAACTTTCGGTTCGGGATTCATATCGATACACATAGCGTAATATCCCTGATTACAGCTTGTTGTCAGCGTGTGTGCTACATCGTGACCTACACGTCCTCGTCTTGAATTAATGTTAGGGTAGGCGAGATCAATACTGTCGCCGGGCAATGCTAACTGATAGCCCGACTTGGTTTTGACCTTGATCGGAAGTCCTATGATCTCGTAAAGTCCTGTCTTTCCTCCGAAGCCTCCTGCCGTTCCCGTAAGCGTTATGCTCAGTCCGTCGGCTGAGTACACTCTGCAGCCCTCTCGTCCGGGTATGCGTTGTACAAGAGTTTTTGGATTTGCGTCCGTGAAAGACAATACTTTTCCGGCGCATTTTTCTCTAAGAAATCCGATAATGAACACTCTTTTTCGGGATTGGGCGACTCTAAAATTTGCGCTGTTAAGCACCTGCCATGCGACATCGTACCCCAATTCGTCCAGCGAACCAAGGATGGTCGCAAACGTCCTGCCTGAGTCATGCGATAACAATCCGGGTACGTTCTCAAGCAGCAGATATTTAGGTTTTTTAACGGCAGCGATTCTGGCAATTTCAAAGAACAGAGTTCCTCTTGCGTCGTCAAATCCGCCCCTTTTTCCAGCGATTGAAAAGCTTTGGCAAGGGAAGCCTCCGCATATAAGGTCGAAATCGGGTAACTCGTTTGGGTTGATTTTTCTTGCGTCATCGTAATACACCTCGCCTTCCGTATCGTACATTGTTTCGTATGCTTTTTTAGCATATCGGTCAATCTCGCAGTACCCGACGCACTCAAAGCCTCCTGCTTTTTCAAGTCCTGAGCGGAATCCGCCGATGCCTGCAAAGATATCGAAATACTTTATCATTTATCACCGATCCTTTCTTGTTTGTGTAATAAAAAAACGGCTAAGTCTTTTTCAAAACTTAACCGTTACATTGACATTTCCATTTATTCGGATTCTTCAAAACCCTCAGTTTCTGTGATTTCTTCAGATTTTTCCTGCTCATCCGCCATAGCCTGTTCCTGTTCGATTTTATGAAACTTATCCACATCGGGGATAACGCCAAGCGTTCTTCCGTTATCAAATTTACAGTGCAGAGTACCCGCATCGTCCACAAATTGAACTATGCCTTTAGTACCTGGTGGAATTGGACGGGGATCGTTATCCATACTGTCAAGGCATATCCGAGTTCCTTCGGGATATCTCTGTCTAAGCGTTTCTACTTTCTTTTCGTTGTAAATCATATTACACCTCACATCGTCATTCCCATATCGGGTTCTTCGGTCATGTCCTCAAACTGATCGCTGTTCATTTCTTCCTCCGTCTGCAAAAACCATTTGTCGGAATTCCAAAAGCTGATATAAATTTCTCCGTCGGGAGTTTTTATCGGTCTTTGCTCCAGACTCTCTCCTGCGCCGTCGCTTAACTGCCCGGTACAATATTCACGGAGATCCTCAAGTTCATCTTCCGTAAGCTGACCGTGAACGTTTGCTGTGACCACTCCCACAAGTTCTCCGTTATGTTCTTCGACCGACATAAATGCGGAAAACACCTTTCGGTCAACAGAATTGCCTCTATCGTACCAATGCATCAGACCTCGCTCTTTTTCTTCGGGCAAATTGAAATCGCTGATAAAATGATTTATCTCCGATTTGTAAGCAGAAGCTTCATAGGAGGAGATTTTTTCGTATTCCTCATCAGACCAACATTCAGGTACTCTGCTGATCTCAAGGGGACAGTAAAATTTCATTTCCTGCAAATGCGTCTGAATATGATTTTCGTACAACAGCTTTGCGTTTGGAATATACTGAACGTATCTAGCGTAGGATGAGCCTTCAGCTTCGATCAGCAGACCGTCACCCTGTTCCTCATCGTAGATCAGCAGACAATGATAAATATCATTGCTGTCACAGTACATCAAATCTGTGTTCTCAGCGATCAGGTCATTGTCCTGCAAGGGATGCCTTTTCAGATTATCAAACTCAGCATGAGAAACTGCTATCGCTTTCTCCACCGCACAGGACTTTGTCTTAAATTCTAACTCCTTGCGAAGCAGATTGGTGTTGATTATAAGTTTGTTGTTCATTGTGTTTCCTCCATTCGTTTTATTTTTCCTTTTTAATAGTATATCTGCCACATGGCTATCACGTCCTTCCTTGAGGAATAAAAAAAGACCGCTTTGTCGTTTATCACATTTCGTGATATTTGACAAAACAGCCTTCTAAACTTTGTGAATGTTTTTTCATAAAAAAAAGCAAGCCGGGAGCGAAATCTGCTCAAAGCTTGCCGTTTTATTTGACAATATTCATTTGTCGAGGGTTCAAATCCTTCCGGTCGGTGA
>NZ_FR890685.1:0-821 GCF_000435935.1 Ruminococcus sp. CAG:57
TTCTCCGAAAACTGTTCTTGAAACCTACATAAGAGAAGATTCCAAACTAATTCACCTAGTTATAAATTGAAATACATCATGATAATCAAAATCCCAATGACCATTTTATGAAAAAAATCAAACTGATCATCGACTGGGTGGTAATTATAAAAAAACACCCTCACTATAATGAAGGAAGTAAAATTAATCGTGCTCAATGGCGTCAGCAAAAGAAAAATTATTGGAAAAATGAGTGGGATTCGGGAAGGTGGAAATAAATGAATAATTATAAGTATTTTAGTGATGTCTTAAAGAATGGATACTTCACAGAAACACCATGTCAGTTTTGTGGAAGTTCTGAACATTGTCTTGAAGGATCTTTTTTTGACAGAGATGACAATCTTGTATCTATATGTCTCAATTGCTTTGATAAACGAAAAGTAAGTGTAGATATTCCTAGCTATATAGCAGACAGAGTTGTAAAAAAACAAAATGAAAAAGTAACTGAATTGAGTTTTTGTCCACCTGTACCTTGGATTCAAAATAACGATTGGCCTGTTTGCTGTGATGATTATATGACATATATAGGTGAGTGGGAAAGGGAAGATTTTATCAAAAATTCTACAAACGGTGATGGATTGTCTTTACTAAAAGAACTTTTGATTGATGAACTAAAGAATAATGTTGAAAGTTACGAAGCACTTTGGGCGGATTTAGGATATGAAACTGCTGCATTTGTTTTTAAATGTTCAAAATGTGGAAACAAAGTGGTTTTATGTCAAGATTATTGATGATATCATTTTGTAGATTAAAAAGGAGAAGATTATGGGACTTATAGGAAT
>NZ_FR890686.1:0-4702 GCF_000435935.1 Ruminococcus sp. CAG:57
TTTGAGCCTTTAACTCCGATAGAAGCCGCCTTGTCGACTATCCAACCGCTTGACTTGTGACCTGTGGCTGGGATAGTTTCGGTGTAGGAGTCACCGCATGAGCAGGTGTATTTTACTGTGCCTGCGGTGGTGCAGGTGGCGTTGCTGAGAACTGTTTTTGTATAGCTGTGTTCATGATAATCGTCAAGCGCAAATGGTGAGAGCTTGTAAAGGGTCGGTGCTGAATTATTTGTGACATACCATTTTACCATGCCGTCACTGCATACAATAGGTTGACAATCTGAAAGTCCGAAGGAGTGAGAAATGGCTTTGGTAACAGTTTTGCCGTTTGAGTCAACTGTCATTGTCTTTGTGGCGGTCTTGCCTGTGGAACTGTTGTATTCTTCCCACATAACAAGGAACAGATTGTCATTTATCTTTATAAGCTGAGGGGTGCGGCAGGTCACTTTACTTGATGTGCCGTAGTTTGTGAGGGCAATGTTCTGTGTACCGTTGAAAAGCTCGTCTGTGACGCTTATGTAAACATTTCTTGTCTTACAATTGCTTGAAACGTCTTTTGCATAGGCTATCAGACAGTTTCCGCTGCCAAGCTCAAAACCGCCTATTGAAGCGCCCGTGTAGTTGCTTTTGTTCATATCGAACTTAACAGGGATAGAAACGTTCACGGCGGTTGATTTTCCGTCAGCCTTATATTTTGTGAGAGTAATGCCGTTTACAGAGAGGTAAGAGCCGTTCATTGTGTAGTTGCTTGATTCTGAGTGGTCAACTCTGTAGATGTATTTTCCGCTTTCGTCAGCTTTGATGAATTGGTTGAACGAGTGGCTAACATAGCCGTCTGTAAGATTTGAAACGTCATACATTGAGTCGGTCAGGGACATGGAGGATTCGTCAATGGTGAAAAGCATATTTGCCTGATGATTTATGCCGTCGCTGTCAGCATACATCTCATGGCAGGTGTAAACATAAAGCTTTCCGCCTGCTTCTTCCATTCTCAGTGAGCCTGCCGAGAACGGCTTTGTTGTATTGACACCTGAGATACTGCATGAATTTACTTTGCTCCAGCTCTTGGTGTATTTGACTACTCTCACAACTTCCTTGCTGTCGCTTTCGGCAGTGTTGTTCTGACCGAACACGAGATAGTTATAGTCTTTTCCTGAATAAAAGCCACCAAATATGTTAAGCTCTTTTGAAATAGTGCGTTGTGAGATCAGCTTTTTGCCGTCTGCGGAGTAGTTTTCTACCACAATGCCGCTTGATGTGTTTTCAAGCCTTGTGAGCGTTTCGTCGCTGTTTTGTACAAGATAAGAGTTTGTGACAGATGACCATGTGTTGTAATGGTTATCTGAAGCATTGTCTGTTGTACGTCCGCTGAGTATAGTGGCAGAGCCTTTTGTGTCGCTATCCATAGGCGTAACTGTCACTGTACAGCTTGCTTTCACACTGTTGTCAGTGGTAGCCGTTATTGTGCATACGCCTGCCTTGTTTCCGTACACCTTGCCGTCTTTTGTAACCGAAGCCACAGAATTATCACTGCTTGACCATGTGAAGCCGTAGTCTATATCGGAATTGCTTCTTGCAGAAAGTTTAAGGCTGTTGCCCGTTTTGAGCGTGGCAGAAGAATTTGAAATCGTAACACTGCTAGGCATTTTCCAAGCAATATTCTCTTCGTAGAAATTGCCGTCAGTATCACGCTCTATGGCTGTCACGGTGCCGTTCGTATAATACAAAGCGAAAACAGGATAAGCTGTTTTATATGAAGCCACCTGCTTGAAATCATTGTTGAACTCCATAAGAGTGTTGTTGTTTACATACATGATAGTGCTGTCATTTTCGCTGTTGTATACAGTTCTTGTTCCAACGCTGTTGTAGAGATCATTTTTGTTTTCATGTTCCGCTCTTGAAACGCTTCCAAAGAGAGATAATGTATTATCTGTTGATGTATGGAATTTGGCAGAGTCCACGATGTTTACAGTGCCGCTTGCAGAAGAAGTCCACGCAAGCTTGCCGTTGCCAAGCATTTGTGCGTTGTCATAATGATAATCGTAATATTTCTGATAGAAATAGTCGATAGATTTATCAGACACGGTTATTTTGTTATTTGAAATGTTTCCAAAGCCAAGGGCGTTCATTTTGTGAGTATAGCCCCAATAAACGTAATCAGCGTTTCTTTCAAAATAGAAGTTTCCGTTTGTGCTGTCAAAGCCTGAGAACTTTGTTATGGCAACTTCGGTGCTGCAGGAGGACAGCTTATTTCCGTTTGAGTCCAGGACAAATAGATTATCGCCCTTTTCAGCACCACTGCTGTCTGTTACATAGTAATATATCCTGCCGTTATTGTCAACGCCAAAACAGTTTGGGTAATTTAAAATACCATTGGGGGTATACTTGCTCACATTAACGCTTTTGGTCACCTTTTCCGTATCGGTGTCAAAGGTCTTTATGTAATAAGAATATGACGAGCCCTTCACGCTGGAATTGTATGTGCTGGTATCTCTTTCGATATAATAGATCTTGGAGTTGTTGGCATATACATTTATAATGTCACCAAGCGTTGCTACAGTTCTCACGGAGTTGTTGGAAAAGCTATAGAATTTAATTAGCTTCTTGTAGTTTTCCACAGTATAATAGTATAGTCCGTTTTTAGTGGCAGAAACCACGTTTACGAAAACCTGATCGGAGCTGTTAAAAGTCAGAAAATCTGACGGTATTTTTACGGCGCCGTTTGCAGAATAAGCCTGAGCTGATATAGCGGTGTTCCCCAATATGCCGTTAATGCTTTCTGGAAGCGGAAGCAGTGCGGCAGAAGCTGTTATAATAAAAGCTGTAAGTCCTGCGGCGATTTTTTTAGTCAACATATTTATCCCTCTTTACTATGATCTTTACCCCGACCCTATGTGTATATTATACTACTTTTTTTGCCTGATTTCAAGTAAAAAGCTCCGCCACAGCGAAATGCCACGGCGGAGTTTTTAGGACTTTTAGGAGAAATTACTTGTTGCCTGTTGTCTTGTAAGCGTCGATCATCTTCTTGCTGGTGAGTCCAGAACGCCGAGCATATCTTTCTCCGTTCCTAATGTATGTCATCGGCTCTGATTCACCTGTCAGAAGTTTAATTTCCAGTTTCATTGTGTTCTTATTTATTGGAACTACACTTATACGGTCTATGACTGCCTTTGCCATTTCGTCGACTTGTTCCTTGTTCATTGGTAGGCTAGGATCATACATTTCACGGAAGTATTTTTCAATCCGCTTTATAGCTTTTGCATAACTATTGTCGTTTTCGCTTTTCTTTTCGATAAATCTTATCTGATGTTCTATTCCTTTTATTAGTTCACTGCTCTCGGTATTACGTTTTGTAAATTCTGATTTTGTGATAAGCTCCTCCATATAGAGCTCCAGCAGTTTATCACGCTTTTTATTTTCCTTTTCCAGTGTTGCTTTCAGGCCGCTTACCTGCCGCATTGCCTCGGCAGAGCGGTCTGATTCTTTATATATCCGAAGAAATGTTTCAACATAATCCTCAAGGTTTTCAGCCACGTCCTTGAAAAATCCCGACAGTATGCTGTAAAGTTCCGATTCCATTATTGCAAATGACGCACAGCTTTTTGCACCTTCTTTCTTTTTTTCTGAGCATATCCATTGATATATTGGCTGACCTTTTGATACGCTGTTTGAGTAACTTGTCCTCCAATATGGCTTGTCGTGAGCTGCACACCATATCTTACCGGTGAAGACACTTGTGTCTTTAAATGAGTGTTCACGGCTTTTTATGGCAGCACTTCTTGTTTCAAATATTCTGTTGCACTTGTTCCATGTTTCCTCAGATACTATGGCAGGTACGACTTCGCCTGTTTCGTCTTTGTACATCACCCATTCTTCTTTGGGTAAAAAACGCTGTTCTTTTGTGCGGTAGTCAACTATTCTTACTTTGTTACCACAGTAAAATCCTTTATATTTTGGGTTTTGTATAATGCCTGAAACGGTGTTGTGATGTATCCTTGTACCATTGCGTCCACGGTAGCCCTTATCATATAGTATTCGTTCTATCTTTCTGACGCTCATATCACCAGTAGAGTAAAGGTCAAATATCATTCTTACCATTTCTGCTTCAGGTTCGTTTATGACAAGTTTACAGTCATCTTTATCATAGCCGAATATACGATTGTTGCCCATAACATTTCCGCTTTCTATTGAACGCTTGTGACCCCAGCGAACACGTTCAGAAAGTTTCCTGACTTCATCAGCGGCGATGCTTGACATTATAGTAAGACGCATTTCGCTGTCAGAATCAATGGTACAAATGTTATCATTTTGGAAGAAGACCCCTACCCCTGCTCGGATAAGATCACGGGTATAGGTAAGGCTGTCGATAGTATTTCTTGCGAAACGGCTGACTTCTTTTGTAAGTACAAGGTCAAACCTTCCTGCTTTTCCATCTTCGATCATTCTCATAAATTCAGCACGGTTTTCAGCGTGTTCTCCTCTGACCCTGTCAACATACCCCTCAATGTAATTCCAATTTGGGTTTGACTTTATCATCTCTGTAAAGAAGTTTATCTGATTTTCAATAGAGTTTTCCTGTTCATCACGGGTCGTTGATACTCGTGCATAAAATGTAACATTGATTTCAAGATCAAAAATTGTTTTCCGCTCACGTTTCATAAGGTCAGCGGCTGCATAAATATCCATTAAAATTCTCCTT
>NZ_FR890687.1:0-11908 GCF_000435935.1 Ruminococcus sp. CAG:57
GGAGCTGTGCATGGCTTATAACCCAAAACAAAAAAGGCAGGACAGCCTGAAAGCTGTCCTGCTTGATTTTTTATATCTCAGAATTAGTTCTTCTTTACGCCGATAGAAACCTTTTCGCCGTTGATGTCCCAATCCTTTTCGTTGCCGACATTTTCGCCAAGTACGATATCGTCTGCAAGAACGTCATGAGAAATAGCCTCTCTGTTCTTGTCAACAACAGCCATAACCTTTTCGCTGCCGCTTACAGAAACAGTGATGTGATCCATTACCTCAAAGCCCGAATCCTTTCTCATTGTCTGAACCTTGCTGATAACTTCTCTTACAAAGCCCTCTTCAATAAGCTCAGGAGTGAGAACAGTGCTGATAGCTACAGTTACACCGTTTTCAGAAAGGGTGTAGAAGCCCTCTTTCTGCTCAGACTCGATAAGAACATCATCCTTGTCAAGTGCTATCTCACCGCTTGAAAGCGTGAGTTTCAGGCTGCCAGTTTCGTTCAGTTCGCCCATAGCCTTGTGTCCGTCAAGCTGTGAAAGCTGAGTTCTTATCTCACCAAGCTGCTTGCCGTACTTTGGTCCAAGTGTCTTGAGCTGTGGCTTGAACTTATAATCAATATATGCAGATACATCATTTGAGAACTGAACGTCCTTGAGGTTAAGCTCGTCCCTGATGATGTCGATATAGTAGCTGTCAAGTGGGTGGTCTGCTGCAACGTACATCACGCTCAAAGGCTGACGGTTTTTAAGGCTCGCACCGTTTCTTGCAGAACGTCCCAGAACAACTATCTCCAGAACCTCTTCCATGTCAGCTTCAAGCTTTTCGTCTATCATGTTTTCGTCGCAAACAGGATAATCGCAAAGGTGGATACTCTCAGGAGCGTCCTTGTCAACGCTTCTAACAAGATTCTGATATATTTCCTCAGTGATGAAAGGCACCATAGGTGCTGCACACTTGCAGAGCGTAATGATAGCAGTGTAAAGAGTCATGTAAGCGTTTATCTTGTCCTGTGACATACCCTGAGCCCAGTATCTCTCTCTGCCTCTTCTTACATACCAGTTGGAAAGATCATCAACAAACTCCTGCATAGCCTTTGCAGCCTCAGGTATCCTGTAGTTGTTAAGGTTGTCGTCAGCAGCCTTTATCATAGAGTTCATCTTTGAAAGCAGCCACTTGTCCATAACAGAAAGCTTGTCATATTCTATCTCATGCTTTGTAGGGTCGAATTTGTCTATCTCAGCATAAAGCACATAGAACGCATATGTGTTCCAAAGCGTGCCCATGAACTTTCTCTGACCCTCTGTTACGCCCTTGTCATGGAACTTATTAGGAAGCCATGGAGCAGAGTTTGTGTAGAAATACCACCTGATAGCGTCTGCGCCGTATTTAGCCAGTGCCTCGAATGGGTCAACAGCGTTGCCCTTTGACTTTGACATCTTCTGACCGTTCTCGTCCTGAACAAGACCAAGTACGATAACGTTCTTGTATGGAGCCTTGTCAAATATAAGCGTTGAGATAGCAAGGAGTGAATAGAACCAACCTCTTGTCTGGTCAACAGCTTCTGAAATGAAGTCAGCAGGGAACTGTGACTCGAAAAGCTCCTTGTTCTCAAATGGATAGTGGTGCTGTGCAAAAGGCATCGAGCCTGAGTCGAACCAGCAGTCTATTACCTCTGATACACGGTGCATCTGTTTTCCACACTCAGGGCATTTGATAGTTACATTGTCGATGTATGGTCTGTGAAGCTCGATATCATCAGGACAGTTGTCTGACATTGACTTCAGCTCTTCGATAGAGCCGATAGAATGTCTGTGACCGCACTCGCACTCCCAAATGTTCAGCGGAGTACCCCAATATCTGTTTCTTGAAATGCCCCAATCCTGAACGTTTTTCAGCCAGTCACCGAAACGTCCCTTACCAATGCTCTCAGGAATCCAGTTGATAGTGTCATTGTTTGCGATAAGTCTGTCCTTGACATCTGTCATTTTGATGAACCAAGTATCTCTTGCATAGTAGATAAGAGGTGAGCCGCATCTCCAGCAGTGCGGATAATCATGCTCGAACTTAGGAGCGGCAAAAAGCTTGCCTGACTTGTCAAGGTCTTTGAGTACCTCAGGGTCAGCGTCCTTTACGAACATTCCGGCATATGGAGTTTCAGCAGTCATGTCGCCCTTGCCGTCAACGAACTGAACGAAAGGCAGATCATACTTCTTTCCGACCTTAGAGTCGTCCTCACCGAAAGCAGGCGCAATATGAACGATACCTGTACCGTCTGACATAGTTACATAGCTGTCACAGGTAACAAAGTGACCCTTTTTGCCCTGCTTCTTTGCACTTTCGCCTGCGCACTCATAAAGCGGCTCGTATTCAATATATTCAAGATCCTTGCCTTTGTAAGTTTCAAGCACCTTGTATGCAGGCTTGTCCTCAGTTGCAAGCTTGCCGAGAACAGTGTCAAGAAGCGCTTCGGCAAGAATATAAGTGTAGCCGTCAGCGGCTTCAACCTTGCAGTAAGTTTCATCAGGGTTTACGCAAAGGGCAACGTTTGAAGGGAGCGTCCAAGGAGTTGTCGTCCATGCAAGAAAGTATTCGTCCTTGCCAACAAGCTTGAAACGAACGATAGCAGAACGCTCTTTAACTGTCTTGTAGCCCTGAGCAACTTCGTGAGAAGAAAGCGGTGTGCCGCAGCGTGGGCAGTAAGGAACTATCTTGAAGCCCTTGTAAAGCAAGCCCTTTTCATATATCTGCTTCAAAGCCCACCATTCAGACTCTATAAAGTTGTTGTCATAGGTAACATAAGGGTGTTCCATGTCAGCCCAGAAGCCAACAGTGCCTGAGAAGTCCTCCCACATACCCTTGTATTTCCATACAGATTCTTTACACTTCTTGATAAACGGCTCAAGACCGTATTCCTCGATCTGCTCCTTGCCGTCAAGACCAAGCATTTTCTCTACTTCAAGCTCAACAGGCAGACCATGTGTGTCCCAGCCAGCCTTACGAGGTACCTGATAGCCTTTCATAGCACGGTATCTTGGTATCATATCCTTGATAGCACGAGTGAGAACGTGACCGATATGCGGCTTGCCGTTAGCCGTTGGAGGTCCGTCATAGAAAACATAGGACTCGCCCTTTTTACGGCTGTCAATACTTTTTTCAAAGATATTGTTATCGTCCCAGAACTTTTCCACTTCTTTTTCTCTCTGAACGAAGTTCAGATTGGTGTCAACCTTTTTGTACACGAAGATCAATCCTTTCTGATTTTGTAATAAACGATCAGTTACGCATAAAGATAAAATGCAATAAAAAAGGCTTCCGCCCTGAAACAGGACGAAAGCCGTAAAGCCATTCGCAAACCACCTTTTCAGCATACTGACATATGCGTTCCCTTTAACGCAGGAAAAGCGGCGAAGCTTACTTATCATACTGATTTTCAGCCTGCAACTCGGAAGTGATATTCAGCCTAAAGCTAATCATACCGCCCTCTCACTGTCGGCGGCTCGCTGAGATTTTCGCATAAAGCCTACTGTCTTCGTCAACGTTTTTTACATATGAAATCAGTATATCACCATGCTGATGTTTTGTCAATGGTTATTTTGTTAATTTTCATGTATCCGACTTTTTTATTTTTGATATAAAGTCATTGAGCCTGTGTCCACGTTGCTCCTCACGCTGTTTGTCACGATACTTTCTCAAATGCTCGCCAAGCCTTGCACCTGAGCCCATGGAAAGCATAAATCTGTATTTCTCTTTTCTCTCCTCTGAACTTTCCCTGATGTGCCGTTTGAACTCTTCGTATCTGATGACCATATCGTTCTCTTCCGCAAACGTTTTTATCTTCTCTGCCAGCTTCAGGGAATAGAATAGGTCGATAGCAAAAACACCATAGAAAAATCCAATAAAGAACGAGAACGCCAAATTATTCGCAAGCCAGTTGAGTGCGTCAAGAATGTATGGGTGTATAAAGAAATAATAGACCGCGCCCAATGCTGCCCATATGAGCGAATACAACGGACATATTATGCCTTTATAGTTGAATTTGTTTCCAGTGTAGTCCCACAGCTTGACATGCATTTTCACAATGAATATCTCGCCTGCAATAAGCTCTATCACTGTCATTGCAATAGCCATAAGCAAAAAAAGTATAAACTTCTGCAAAGCCGTGTTGTCAGTGTGTATAAATTTTTCAAGTCCTGCCAGCAGATAAAGGGTGCAAAGTCCGAAGCCGTATAAAGGCAGATAAGGACCAATAAGAAAGCCGGGGTTTATCCATTTTCTTGCTTTGTTGTTAGGCTCAAATCGTCTGAAAATAACTTCTATCCCCCAGCCTATCAGACACCCTGCAAAGAACAGGAATGCCAGAATAAGTATATTGCTCATATAAAATATCCTTTCAAGGTTTATAAAAGCATTGTACCATATTTGCCGTTATTTTTCAATACTTTCAGGTAAAAAAGTTTGACTTTAATCAAAAAACATCAGCCTGCCACCACCTGTAGGGGAGCGGCGCAATTTCTGCTTGGCAGAAATGCGACGTACTGCTTCTTTCGTTTATCATCTGTGCTATTTTCCACTTCATTCCTCGCAAATAAAAAAGGCAGGAAACCGAAGCCTCCTGCCTTATATGATTTGAATAAGATGCTATTACATATAGCTCTTGAATTCGTTGTTTTCTTTTCTGATGCCTTCGATCTCAGCGTTTACCTGACTGATCTGAATATCAACCTGCTCCTTCTCAGCGTTGAGTGCCTTAGCCTTTTCCTGAAGCTTAACGATCTCCTCGTAGATATCGCTTGCCTGCTTACCAAGATCCAAAGACTTTGCCTCAGTTTCAGCAATGCTTGCCTTAAGCTCGTCGATCTTCTTGTTGTTCAGCTCGATCTGCTCCTGCGCAAACATACGCATTTTTTCCATTGGACTCATACCCATATTCTCGCCCTCCTCATTATTATTTGTATTTTCAGCTTCCGCAGCTTTCTTTTCAGCTATCTCGTCTTCTATAGACGGCATAGTAGACTCAGGGGCAGGTGAAACCACCATTGTGTCATCAAGGCTTATAGGCTCGATTGACGGCATCTCAACCTCGTCCATTGTAGGAACTTCCTCAGCCACAGCAGCTTCAGCCTTTGCATTTTCCTCTGCCTTAGCTTTTTCCTCAGCCTCTTTGAGAGCCTCAGGAGTAACAAGGTGAACGCTATTGTCCTCAGGAGGAACAGGAGCGGAAGCAGGTTCAGCCTTTGCAGGTGTTTCGATACCTGTTGCATACATATTGCTCTTTCTCTTTGCAATGCCGCTTGCAAGGCTTGCCGCCAGCGGATCAGTTATGTTCTGAGCAGGCTCTTCCTTAGGCTCAGACGCAGGCTCGACCTTTGGACCCTTGTATGTATTCATTCTTTTGAAATGCTCGTCCATGCAGCCCTGAACAGCCTTGATATCCTCAGGATCTTTATTAAAGAATCCTGCGATATCATTTACGCTTCTGCCTTTCTGAAGCATTGAGGCGATAGCCGCAACACTGTGATCAACAAATCCGTCATCGTCCATAGCCAGATTTACAGTTATCTTTGCAGGCTCAACATTCTCCTGCTTTTTGTTCTTCTTTCCGAAAAGTTCGCTTACAGACATATTGAAAACGCTCTTCTTTCCGTTGCCGTTTTCATCAGCACCCTCTCTTACAGGCTGTTCAAAGCTTGCATAGTCAGGGAAGTGCTTTTCAAGTATTCTCGGAACATTATCCTTAGGCATCTCCATTTCTTTTGCTATCTCAGGAATGGAGTAGCCCTCCTTATACAAACGAACGATCTTGTCGCTTATGCTTTCATTCTTCTTTGCCAAAGCAATCAATCCTTTCAATCAATTTCCCAATACCGTGACTATTTGTAAATAAATACATTTCCGCAATAAACGTTTAAGTAATTATGAACTGCCACGGCGGCACTATATATATTATACAACACAAAGCAGGTTGTGTCAATATAAAATATGCAATTTTTCTTTAAAAAGAGCGGAAAAAATGAATATGGTTAAATGACTTATTATTTACATATAAATTAACAAATCACGTTCCGCGAGAGCAGTTTTCAGGCAGTATAAACTCCCGACCATTTAGATCTATCAGCCCCTCACGGTGCATTTTTCCAAGCTCTGTTGACAGCGCACTGCGGTCAACGCAGAGAAAATCTGCAAGCTGTTGACGGTCGAAATTCGTCGTGACAATGTGCGATCCGCTTTTCTTTGCAAGCGAAGAAAGATAAACCATAACACGCTCTCTTATAGTCCTTGGTGTTATCACTTGTATCTTTTCGTTGAGCCTGAGATTTTTCATAGCCGTTATCTTTAGAAGCCTAGCCGTCAGCGTCGAACTTTCCTTTATAATAGACTCAGGGGATAAAAACAGCACTGTGCATTGCTCCTTTGCACATACGCTCACCCCAAGCGGTTCACCTGTGCAGGCATAGACCTCTCCGAAAAGCTGTCCTGCCTCTAAAGAAGCTATTATGCTCCTGCCACCCCAAAGCTCGTTACGTTCGATAAGTGCCTTGCCCTCCAGAAGTATGCCGAAATAAGCGGTCTTGTCTCCTGCGTGAAAAATATAGCTTTCCTTGCGAAAGCTTTTTATGCCACTGCCGTCAGGTCTGAGAAACTGAGCTATCTCCTCGTCGCTCATGCCCTGGAAAAGGGGAGTATCTTTTATTATTTTGATGTATTTATTATCCATTTTATCTTCCTCATTTTTACGAAATAATTTTATGCTTTTGTTGTAATTACAACAGACTTTGCGATAAGATTATATTATAATCATAGCATAAAGTCAAGAGCTTTATGCCGAAACGAAAGATATCAATAAAAATACGGAGGTAACCATATGATAAGACGAGTAATACAAATAGACGAAGAAAAGTGCAACGGCTGTGGTGCTTGTGCAAAAGCCTGCCACGAAGGTGCAATAGGCATGGTGAACGGCAAAGCAAAGCTTATGCGTGACGATTATTGTGATGGTCTTGGAGATTGTCTTCCAGCCTGCCCAACGAATGCCATATCCTTTGTTGAGCGAGAAGCCGCCGCCTATGACGAAAAGGCAGTGGAAGAAAACAAAAAGCGTCTTGGCAAACCTGTTTTCCATGGCTGTCCAGGCTCAATGATGAAAACCTTTGCCAAAAAGCCAGCCCCGGTAGATACCCCGTCAGCAAAAACTCCGTCACAGCTTATGCAGTGGCCTGTGCAAATAAAGCTTGTACCTGTGAACGCACCATACTTTGACGGTGCAGACCTGCTTGTCGCTGCGGATTGCACAGCCTATGCCTGCGGAAGCTTCCATTCCGATTTCATGACAGGCAAAATAACCGTCATAGGCTGTCCGAAGCTTGATGCCACAGACTATTCCGAAAAGCTTGGCGAGATAGTGAAAAGAAACAATATCCGCAGCATAACAGTAGCCCGAATGGAAGTTCCATGCTGTGGCGGAATAGAACACGCAGTAAGAAAAGCAGTCACTGACAGCGGCAAAAATATCCCCGTGGCAGTAAGAATAATCACCACAGACGGCAATGTGATATAACACAAAAGGCAGGACGTTTCGCACGTCCTGCCTTTTTCATATCTGTATTAATTAGCGATTTAAGATAACCGCAAAACATTAT
This sequence comes from Ruminococcus sp. CAG:57, assembly GCF_000435935.1. Lineage (NCBI taxonomy): Bacteria > Bacillati > Bacillota > Clostridia > Eubacteriales > Oscillospiraceae > Ruminococcus > Ruminococcus sp. CAG:57. The sequence continues at coordinate 7,632 of NZ_FR890687.1, forward strand.
TGTAGGGGCGAACACTGTTCGCCCGTGTTTTTGTTTACACGACAAATCCTACTTATTTTGCAAACGCTGTAGGGGCAACCTCTGGCCGCCCGCATTTTTTTGTCTGATTTATCTGACTGAGCGAAATTTATTCACCCTTAGCCATGACCTCAGCCAGCTCGCTCAAAGCCTTTTCCGAAGCTTCATTAAGCGTAGAGCGGATAGTCACAACAGGCTCAGCAATGGTAACATTCTTGAAGTTTTCCACATATCCCTTCATGACCCTTGCCGCAGTAGGCGCCCATGAGCCGTTCTCTACAAGACCTATCTTTCTGTTCTGATAGTTCTTTGACTTAAGGTGCATAAGGAAATCCTCCATAACAGGGAATACACCGCCGTCATAACTGCTTGCCATAAGTATTATTCTGTCATATCTGAAAGCGTCCTCGATATTTTCTGCCATGTCGCTTCTTGAAAGGTCGCTGATAACTACCTTCTCAGCACCCTTTTCTTTCAGCATCTCACCAAGCTTTTCAGCCGCCTTTGCAGTGTTACCGTGTATTGAAGCATACGCTACGAATACGCCCTTGCTCTCAGGCTGATAGCTTGACCATGTGTTGTAAAGTCCAAGATAGTAACCAAGATCTTCTTTGAGTATAGGGCCATGTAAAGGCAGTATCATCTTTATGTCAAGGGCAGCCGCCTTTTTAAGAAGCGCCTGTACCTGTGCACCGTATTTGCCCACAATGTTGAAATAGTATCTTCTAGCCTCGCAAGCCCAGTCCTCCTCAACATCAAGTGCGCCGAACTTTCCAAATCCGTCAGCAGAGAACAACAGCTTTTCGCTCTGCTCGTATGTCACCATTACCTCAGGCCAGTGTACCATAGGCGCCATTACGAACTGAAGCGTGTGGCTTCCAAGAGAAAGCGTGTCCCCCTCTTTTACCACAACAGACCTATCGTCAAGTCCATCAATGGTGAAAAACTGCTTCATCATAGGGAAAGTCTTTGCGTTTCCCACTATCTTCATTTCAGGATATTTCTCCGCAAGTTTTTTGATGTTTCCTGCATGGTCAGGCTCCATGTGCTGAACAACAAGATAATCAGGCTTTCTGCCGCCCAAAGCCTTTTCAAGATTGTCAAACCAAACGTCCGTTACCCTAGGGTCAGCAGTGTCCATTACCGCTATCTTCTCGTCAATGATAACATAAGAGTTGTACGAAACGCCGTTCGGCACAACATATTGGCTCTCAAAAAGGTCAATGTCATGATCGTCTGCACCAATATAAATAACTGAGTCTGAAATTTTTGTGTCTGCCATTTTTATTACCTCCGTTGTACTTTTTTCTAAATATACTATTTTAATATACTTTGATTTTATCACAAGCTCAGCATTTTGTCAATAACTGAAACAATGTTTATGAGAATTTTACCTCCTCAAAGAAAAGGTCTTTCCCCATGACTTCTTTCACAGGCATTTCCTCCTGATTGTAAGCAAGCAGAAGTTTCATATAAGCCGCCACCGCTTAGGTGGTGTATATTGGTATGCTGCCTGCCTTTATTATCTCCTCCACCGTCGAGTAGATAGGCACTTTTCTTTTCAGACCGCAAATATACACCATAATGTTCTTTGTTATGCACCCCTTGATAAATTCCGTCAGTGCATAGCTTTTCCCTTCTGAAACGTCAGTGCAAGCCGTCGCACTGTGATAAGGTGAGTAAAGCACCGCCGCCGTGTCCTCGTTTGGCACAAAGCACCCAAAGTCCATTGCAGGATAACCCTCTATAAAAAGAACACGCTTCCCAAATTTGACATCATTATGGAAAATCCGTTCCCTAGGGCGTGACAGCATATTCTCGCTCACTCCGCTGAAAACCGAAAAATCATTGAAGCCGTCATAACCATATACCCCAAACCTGTCCCGACAGGTGTCTGCAGGTATCACTCTAGTAGGAAGCATGACCCTCTCGTACAGCGTGAAAATGCCCTTGTATTTACCCTCTTTTATAAGCCCCACCGCCGAGGTGAAGTTGAAAAGCCCGTTCGACCCTTTCTCGCCAATGGGCTTGTTGCTTGCGATAATAAAAAGGGGTATATCAAAATGCCTGAAATACATTCCAAGCATAGCCGAAGTGTAAGCAAGGGTGTCGCTTCCGTGGGTGAGGATAACTCCCGAGTATAAAGCCGTGTCAATGCTGTTTATCTCGTGTATCATTTTCTCCCACCCCGAAAACCCCATGTTTTCGCTGAGTATATTAAGTACCTGTCGACATTCAAATTCCACATCATCGCCGTATGCACTCTTGTAAGCTTCCACAACAGCGTATTTTCCCTCACGCTCAACATCTATTATGCCGTCATTTGTGGCACTTCCGATAGTGCCCCCGGTGAAAAGCACAAGTATCTTCTTCATATTTTTATCCCTGCCTTTACCAAAAATCAACCCTTGATATTTGTTATAAATATAATATCATTTCACGATTGATTTGTCAATAGTTGTATAAAATGCACAAAAGTGTGGATTATATTAATGAAAAATGAGTATTGAGAAATATGCCAAAGTTTGATATAATAGTAATGTTGTATTTTGTACAGTTTAACTATAGTTTCGCAGATAACCAATAAAATATGAATGAGTTGAAGAAATTGGTGTACAAATAACGCAACGCTACCCTGTAGGGGCGAACAGCTTTCGCCCGCTTTTTTCTCAGCAAATCATATTTCATCTGCGAACAACATTTTCTATTAGTATCAGAAAGGAAGATAATATTATGTGGGCATACGAAAGTGTATTTTATCAGATCTATCCTCTTGGATTCTGCGGTGCGCCATTTGAGAATGACGGCAAAGAGGAAAGCAGGATATTAAAGGTAATAGATTGGATACCTCATATCAAAAAGCTTGGTGCCAACGCTATCTATTTTTCACCGGTGTTCGATTCCGACACTCACGGCTATAATACCAGAGATTACCGCAAGATAGATTGTCGCCTTGGCACAAATGAGGACTTTGCAAAGGTCTGCAAAGAGCTTCACGAAAACGGCATAAAGGTAGTTTTGGACGGCGTTTTCAATCACGTCGGCAGAGGCTTCTGGGCTTTTCAGGACGTTCTGAAAAACCGTGAGAACTCACCATATAAAGATTGGTTCCATATCAATTTCGGCGGCAACAGCAACTATAACGATGGACTTTGGTATGAGGGCTGGGAGGGTCACTTTGACCTTGTTAAGCTAAACCTTAATAATCCACAGGTAGTGGATCATATCTTGGAATGCATAACAAATTGGGTCAAGGAGTTTGATATAGACGGACTTCGCCTTGACGTTGCATATTGCCTTGATAAGAACTTCTTGAAGCGCCTCAGACAGCATTGCGATTGGCTCAAGCAGGATTTCGTCCTTATTGGCGAGCTTCTACATGGTGATTACGCTCAGTGGGTAAATCCTGAAATGCTCCATTCCTGCACGAACTACGAGTGCTATAAGGGGCTTTATTCAAGCTTCAACTGCATGAATATGTTTGAGATATGCCATTCTCTGAAAAATCAGTTCGGACCTGAGAACTGGTGCAGATACAGAGGAATGCACCTGCTGTGTTTTGTTGATAACCATGATGTATCAAGAATAGCAAGCCAGCTCACAAATGAGCGTCATTTGCCACTTATCTATGGAATGCTCTTTGGTATGCCTGGTATCCCATGTGTATATTACGGCTCAGAGTGGGGAACAAAGGCAAACAAGAGCGAGGGCGACCCTGCGCTCCGTGTAAGCTTTGAAAAGCCTGAGTGGAACGACCTTACAGAGCTTATCTCAAAAATGGCAGAGGCACACAAAAACAGCAAGGCTCTCTGCTATGGCTCTATCAAAATACCTGTTCTTACCAATAAGCAGTGTATAATCGAGCGTGAGTTCGAGGGTGAGCGTGTCCTTGTTGCAATAAACGCTGACGATCAGCCTTTCACAGCTCACTTTGACGCAGGCTGCGGTCAGGCAGAGGAGCTTCTCACAGGCACTATCCATGATTTTGGTGGTGGCAGCGAGCTTAAGCCATACTCTGTAGAGTTCTGGAAAATGGAAAGATAGACCTATATGAATATAGAAAAAGGACAGCATTTTTCCAAAGTGCTGTCCTTTTTTGTGTAGCAATAAAAAATGTCGGGGCGAACATCATTCGCTCGTTTGGTTTACCTCAATTGTGTAGCGTACCAGTCATGTATCGTAGTGGCGACTGATATATGGCGAAATTACACAAGTTCTTTGCAATCTTACAAATGGTAACGTTCCGAAATCGGGACGTC
>NZ_FR890687.1:11929-16135 GCF_000435935.1 Ruminococcus sp. CAG:57
AATCGGGACGTCGTATTTCTGCAAAGCAGAAATTGCGCCGCTCCCCTACAATGCTTGAACTATCGTAGGGGCGACCTTTGGTCGCCCGCATATCACCTATCGCCTGCTTATTTTATATCATATGTTTCTGTATCCAGCCTACCTAACAATAACCATAGCCGCCTGCGAAAAAGCCCCGTAAGAAGTCTTTCCGTTCACAGTTTTGTAAGCCCTTACCTTTACCATTCTAAGTGAGTAAGGCTCAAATCCTGATACGATAGCACTCTTTTGAGAGCCACCCACCTTTGCCGACTTCACATAATCACTGCCATTTGAAGAGGAGTATATCTCATATCCGCTTGCACCCCCAACAGCTTTCCATGATACCTCAATGCTGCCGCTGCCTGCTGATTTAGCCGTGCATGAAGCCTTTGCAGGCTTTGTGACAGCCTCTATAGCCTTTGAGTAGCTAGCCGAAATGTATTCTTTTCCGCCGGATTTTTTCACAGCCTTTACCTTGTAGCTGTACCCCTTTGCACGAGCAAGTCCGCTGTCAGTGAAGCTTACAGCCTTTACAGTTTTTATCCTCTGCCATTTCTTGCTTGTACTGTCATATCTGTATATAGCGTAGCTGTCAGCACCCGTAACCTTTTTCCAAGAAAGCTTAACGCTTTTTTCACCGGTGGAAGAAACTTTTAGCTTCGTCACTGTGGCAGGACGAATGTTGAAGTTCACAGTTTTTGTGCCTTTGTATAAGCCTTTGCCTGTTATTTTTACGCTTGCCTGACCTATGGCTGTGTTCTTTGAGTAGCTCACAGTGTAGTCAGTGTTCTTTACAAGCTTTTTGCCGCCATATGTCACTGCAGGCGCAGGAGAAACCGCCTTCCCTGTGTAGCTTTGCGTCTTTATAGCCGAAATACTGCTGTCACTGATTTTACCCTTTACAGTGACGGTACATTTAACATTTTTTCCTCCTGTTGTGTATGCCGTGATAGTTGCTCTGCCAACCCCTTTTGCAGTGACCTTTCCGTCTGACACAGAAGCAATTTTGCTGTTAGAAGACTTCCAGGAAACAAAGTCCGTCAGACCGCTTCCGCCACCCATTTTTGCAGAAATAACACTGCTTTTGCCCTTGTCAAGAGTCAGTGAAGCCTTATCCAATGTTACCGAAGCCGCAGGCTTTATGCTAGCCTTTATAGTTTTTGTTGAGCTGTTTCCGTATTTGTCATAAGCCGTTATCTTAACGGTAAATTCACCGCTTTTTACTGAATAGTCCTCAGCAGAAACATAAGCTGAAGCCTTGCCACCCGAAAGCTTTACGCTTGCGTATTTCTTTGCACTTTCACCATTTTTTGTAGGGTAAGCAGGGAAGACCACCTTTGAAACTCCGCTCTTGTCGCTCACATTGCAAGAAACATCAAAGCCCTTTGCTGTGATGTTCTCCACCTTTGCCCCCGATATGGTCGGCGCAGTTGTGTCAACATAAGTCTTTATGACCTGCTCAGAGCTGTTCCCGGCCTCGTCAGTAGCCGTTATGGTTGTAATATAATATCCGTCCTTGCTCCCAAGGTCAGTTACCTTTACTGAGTGTGAAAGCGAGTTCACCACCGATGTGTAAACCCGGCTTATAGTCTTTGTCTTGTTGCCCTCAAAATAAGTGGATACCTTTACCGAAGCCACAGCCCTGTTGTCATAAATATCCGCTTTAACAGTGTAGCCTTTTCCAGTAATGTTCTCACAGCCTGCGTTTGCGATAACAGGTCTTGTTGTGTCGATGTCAAGACTTTGCGCAACGCCGTTTATGTAAAGTCTGTAGAAATAGTGATTGTTAGTAAGCACCTTTCTGTTTTTCACAGTGTAAACAGTGTCGTTCCAAGTCCATTTGTAGTTCTGCTCGATAAGAGTAGCCGTCGTACCCTGACAGTCCTTTACAATGGCAACATGAGAGTAATCCTTGTCCTGCATTATGTCCCCGGCCTGCGGAGTTTTCACTTCACGAAGCTCTGCCTTTTTGCCGTAGCAGTACACGCTAGGCTTGTCGTCCACCATGTTTATGTTGTATACTGTAACACCGAACTTTTCTTCATAAAAACGTGAAACATATCCTGCACAGCAGTAATAACCGGTGTCGGAATAGCCGAGAACGTATTTAGCGTCAACGCCCTCAAAAGAGTCTATGACCTGATAATCATAGTCCACGGTGACGGTCTGTTCGCTGTAGCTCACCGCATTTGTCACCTGACAAAGCATGATTATCATAACAGCACAAAATACTGCGCCCATAGCCGAAAAAACTTTTTTCAGCCCCTTTTCCATTCCAAACGCCCCCTAACTGACAGAATTATCTTATACGTTTTCGTATATCAACTTCATAATATCATAAAGGTTACAATTTGGCAACAGATTTTATCGCTTTTTGCCGAAATGACTAAAATATTTGTTTGTTTTCACAGGGAACACAAGTTCTATATTCAGATATATCCCCGAAATATAGACTGTTATATGCCATACGAACAAATGTCGGAGCAAAAATTACAATTTGTAACTTTTATACTTAACACGCTATCAAAAACGTTTAAATTTACATATATCCCAGCAAAAAACTGTAGGGGCGAACATCGTTCTCCCGTCAAAGCTACTATCCCACTTAGATATCCGTATCAATTGATCGCTTTACCCAAACGCAAAGATCGTAAAGTGAAATTTGTTTTTCATTTGCACAAAAATTCACCGATCCTGCACGAGAAGATATTGAAAAGCCATCTGAAATAGATTATAATGTCTGTATAATATAAACGGAGGTCACAATATGAAGTACATAAATCCGGTCATATCAGGCTTTTATCCTGACCCTAGCATCTGTAAGGCTGAGGGCAAATATTATCTTGTTTGCAGCTCTTTTCAGTTTTTTCCGGGCGTTCCTCTATATGAAAGCGACGACCTTGTGAACTGGAAGCAGATAGGTCATGTTCTCACAAGAAAAAGTCAGCTCCCATTGGAGGGCGCAGGCTCTTGGGGCGGCATCTATGCCCCAACTATCAGATACAATAACGGCAGATTTTACATGGTAACGACTAACGTCACAAATGGCGGAAACTTCTATGTCTATACTGACGATATCCACGGTGAATGGTCTGAGCCTGTTTATGTTCAGCAGGGCGGTATCGACCCGTCACTGTATTTTGAGAATGGCAAAGCCTACTTTATGTCCAATGGTGAAGACGATGAGGGCAACCATGGCGTTACACAGTGCGAAATAGATATCGAAACAGGCAAAAAGCTCACGCCAAGCAAGACCATATGGACAGGTGCAGGCGGACGTTTCCTTGAAAGCCCACACCTCTACAAAATAAAGGGCGAATACTACCTTATGGCGGCTGAGGGCGGTACGGAATACGGTCATATGATAGTCTACGCCAAGGGCAAGACCCCTTACGGTCCTTTTGAGAATTATCCTCACAACCCAGTCCTCACAAACAGAAATCTCGGTGGATACGAGATACAAGGGTGCGGTCACGGTGATCTTGTGGAGGACGAAAACGGCAACTTCTGGTGCGTCCACCTTGCGTTCAGAATGATAAATATGTGGGTGATGCACCACATTACAGGCAGAGAAGTCTATCTCGTACCAGTGACTTTCGACGAGAACGGCTGGTTCACAATGGGCGATAATGGCACAACTCGCAAGGAAGTCGAAACTGACAAACTCAGGGATATCAGGCAGGAGTTTTGGAAGGAATACACTTTTGAGAATACCAAAGTCGGACGTGAGTGGTGCTTTATGCAAAACCCTGACATGGGGCTTTATTATCTTGATGATCACCGTTTTGAGCTTACCCCTAACGAGCATACGATCTTTGAGGCAGACGGCTCGCCAGCTTTTGTCTGCATAAGACAAAAAGAAATGAATTTATCAGTGGAGTGCAAAGTCGAGATAACCGAGGGCGAAGCAGGATTGGTGTTCTACATGACCCCCGATCAGCATTATGAGATAGCATTAAGACGCACGGATAAAGGTGTCGAGCTGTTCCGCAGACTTTGCATAGGCGATATTCGCCATGAGGATCATGTCATAGCATTGCCGCAGGGAGAAAGCTCGGCTATGCTTTGCTGTAATGCCTCCAACTTTACATACAATTTCTCGGCGAAAACGCATTCGGGAGATATAGACTTGGGCGGAGCACAAACGAAGTTTTTGTCTACTGAGCTTGCAGGTAATTTCACAGG
>NZ_FR890688.1:0-5174 GCF_000435935.1 Ruminococcus sp. CAG:57
CGTGTATGGCTTGAGGGAGAAGATGAGGCTTGTTGGAATGCTAATGCAGGTCAGGACTTCCAGGTTAACCTTAAATTCTATGACCTTTCAAACACAGGCACAGGTGTTTAATCCATAACAATAAAACAAAAAAGACGCCGAAGAAATTCGGCGTTTTTTGGTAAATGGGCATAAAAAATAATTTTCCATATTTGGGGAAATCTCCCGATTTTTCTTTGCTTTTTGTCGAAATTATGCTATAATGATATATTTGAACAGGAAAGGAAGTGACTTGCTTTGAACGGTAATTCAACAGTTGACGGCGTTCGTGCCGTGGAGCTTTTCTATAGACCTATAAAAAATACCGACAGCGGCAGGGTCACTTTTTTGCAGTCGCAAACAAGGCTCAATTCTCCTGCTATGGGAACGCTCATGCCTGCGGATTATCTCCCTGTGGCTCAGCTTTCCGACCGATGTGTTAGCATTTTCAAGCTTGCTTTCGTTCAGCTTTTGCAGGCTTTGGGTAAGTTTCACGAAAGGGAAGTTGACGTTGATTGGGCAAGCGTGTTCATGCCTGCAAGATTTTTAAGGCAGACGGAAGCTCCGAGAATTGTGGCAGATTATTGCGATAAGTTTGGCGTGAAGTATGAGCGTGTCTGCTTCGAGTTGTCGCCTGATGTGCTTGATGAAGCTGACAGCACAGCGGCAGATAACGTGGCTCTTATGAGAAGACAGGGCTTTCATTTTCTGCTCACAGGCTTCGGCACTGAGGGCTTTAAAATGCTTAAGACCGCTGAGTTCAAGGTAGATAATATCATGCTTGACGGTTCAGTGGCTCAGGTTCTTGGTAAGAGCGACAGGTATGATACCTGCGTGAACTCTCTGCTGAATTTCGTTTTTGACCTTAATGCTGAGGTCATAGCTGATGGCATTACTGATGATAAGCAGGTGAAACAGCTCAGTGGTATGCAGTGCCTTTACTATTCGGGAGAAAATGCAGGAAAATATATTGCGGAAAGATACGTTCGCAATAGAAATGAGTAATAAACGGGTGATACGGTTTTGGACGGTAAAAATATAGATAAAAATACAAGAGTAGTCGATACCCTTGCACTTCGCAGGACCGCCAAGGAAGCTAAACGCTATGTGGTATTGATGAGATTGCTTAAAATACTTGCCATTATACTTATCGCTATCGTGGCGGCGGCTTATGCGGTGTCTTATTTTTACGACAAGTATGGTAGCTTTACAGTTAAGATAAGTAAGTATGATATGATAAATCAGGGGCTTACTCTTTCGGAAACTCCTGAATATACCACGAGCAATTCAAGGCTCAATGCGGATATCCTCTATGATATGACAAATATCAGTGGCGAAGATCTTCCTGATAATATCGACAAGATAAACGGCAGCCATAATGGCGAGGGGTATATAGCTTATACTTTCTATCTCATAAATTCCGGTAAAGACACACTTAGCTATGACAGCGAAATGACTATCGAGAACGTCACGAACGGTGTTGATGAAGCTATCAGAGTGGAGCTTTTCGTGAATGGCGAGAAAACTGTTTATGGTAAAACAAAGTCTGACGGCAGCGGTAAGGAAAGCGATTGCGACAAGGAGTTCGCCTCCTCTACTGAGGTCATGAAGGACCGACGTGAAAAGCTTGGTCCCGGTGAGAAAGACAAGTATACAGTGGTTATATGGCTTGAGGGAAATGACCCTGATTGTGTTGACAAAATAATTGGTGGCACAATGAAGCTTGGTATGAATTTCAAGATCGTTGAAACAACTTAAAGAATTAGAAGGGAGGAAGCCTCGGGGTTCCGAGGTTTTGAATTATGAAAAAAGCTTTGAAGATCGTTTTTAATGTTATCGCATGGGTGGTGCTTATCTTTGCACTGCTTATAACAATTCTCGTGTTCTCGTCTGATAAGAATAATGGTACGGCAAGTCTGCTGGGATATATCCCGCTCACAGTTGAATCTGACTCAATGAAGCCAACTTTCAAAAAAGGCGACCTTATTATCTCAAAGGAAATAGACGATATCAATTCTCTGAAAAAGGGCGACGTTATCACTTTCTGGACGCTTATTGACGGCAAAAAGGTGAAGAATACCCACCGTATTGCAGAGGTACTCAATGATAACGGCTCAGTAGGCTTTATCACACGAGGCGATGCTAATAACGTAGATGATACATACACTGTTTATGCAGGTGATATAATCGGTCAGTGGAAAGGTGCAAAAATAGGCGGTTTCGGCAAGGTAATGGATTTTCTCAGAACAAAAACGGGATTTTTCATTTGCATACTTTTACCGATAGCACTGTTTTTCCTCTTTGAGCTTTATAAGCTTATCGCAACCATAATCGAGATAAAGCGTCCTGCTATCACAGAGAGCGATGAGGAAGAAATAAAAAGACGTGCAGTTGAGGAATACCTTGCACAGCAGAAGAAAAAGGAAGAGGAAAATGCACAGCAGGAGAAAAATGACAAATAACTGCTGCTTGGGTGATACATTATGAATGGATTTCTGAAATGGTTTTTTGTTTTCATGTCGTCAATGCTTGCAGGCTTTGGGCAGATCTTCAAGGGTCTGTGGAACGGCATAAAACAGATCTTCAATATAAAAAACTACATAAGGATATTCAAGACCTACTCGGCAGACTTTGGTGCGCTGGGCTGGATACTTTCTGTGCTTGCAATTATCGTTGTTGTGGCTATCTTTGTGCTTATTATTTTTATGATAGTGCTTGCTGTGAGAAAGTACATAAGATTCAGACACTCTATCGTCAGCAACGAGGATCTTATCGAAGAAATATCTGACCTGCAGCGTCAGGTGGTCAAAATGACCAAGGAAAAAGATGAGATCATGGCAATGAAGGTGGCTCAGCTTGGCGTATATGATAACACCGCTCTTGCAGAGGGTGAAACAAAGCTTGCAGAGGGCGAGCAGATGCCTGCACAGGGCGAAGTTCAAACCACTGTGGACGGCGTTGTTCAGACAGCAGATTGCCGTTTTTCAAAGCTTATCGAGGTGGACAATTTCTACAAGACATACGAGCCGCCTGCTTACAATAATGACATCACCCTTAGCGGTATCTGCGAAGCATACAGAAACTTTGCCTGCTCAAGAATGCACCTTTATTATGACATAAAAACTATCCGACTTTTCATTGCAGGCATGGCTTCAACAAAGCTCATTATCCTGCAAGGTATCTCTGGTACAGGTAAAACATCATTGCCATATTCATTCGGTAAGTTCTTGCAGAAAGATACTACTATTGCTTCTGTTCAGCCGTCATGGCGTGACAGAACTGAGCTTTTTGGCTACTTCAACGAGTTCACGAAGAACTTTAATGAAACAGAAGTCCTCAAAAGAATTTATTCTTCTGAATACAATGACGATGTAAACTTCATACTCCTCGACGAGATGAACATTGCGAGAGTAGAATATTACTTTGCAGAAATGCTCTCGATTCTTGAAATGCCTGATCCTGCCGAGTGGGAGCTTGATCTTGTTCCTAATGTGTGGAGCACCGACCCTGTTCGCCTGGATAAGGGCAAGCTGCGTATTCCGCAGAACATTTGGTATATCGGTACTGCCAACAACGACGATTCCACGTTCACTATCTCAGATAAGGTATACGACCGTGCACAGCCTATCAATCTTGACGCAAAGGGAGTTGCCTTTGACGCACCTGACACGCCGCCTATGAATTTAAGCTTTGAACATCTTGACACACTCTTCAAGGAAGCTTTTCAAATGTATCCTGTTTCACAGGACAGTCTGAAAAAGATCTAGCAGCTTGACCTGTGGGTAATTGAAAAGCTGAGAGTGGCTTTCGGTAACCGTATACTTAAACAGATGAACTTGTTTGTTCCTGTATATGTTGCCTGCGGCGGAGAGGAACTTGACGGCATTGACTATGTGCTTGCCACAAAGATATTCAGAAAATTTGAGTCGCTTAACTTGGCAATGCTAAGAGAAGAGCTGAAAGAGCTTTGCACATATATGCTGAAGCTTTTTGGCAGAAACACTATGAAAGAATCTATAGCATATCTTGAAAGATTGCAAAAACTGTACTAAAATTTGTACTCATAAACTTTGAGAGGAGGGACGGGCATGAGCGAATACAACGAACAGCGTGCAGCTTTTGACAAAGCTGTAAAGACGTTTGACGGCAATAACAGCTTTGCGGCAGCCCGTGCCTTGCTTCTTTCGGGCGAAAAAACTGTATCTTTTAATCGTAAGATAATCGAGAAGAATATAGATTCGTCCTGGCTCACAGAGATAGAAAAAGCTCTGCCACATCTTGATACGGTAATAAGAAATCCCAGAAACACCATTAAAGAAGTGGAAGAGATCGTGCCTATCGCTATGTCAAGGAAGATAACGGTAGAGTCCATAAAACATCTAGGACAGCACACCGATCTTATTCAGGATATCGACAAAAAGACCGGAAAGATAACTCCGTCAAAGATACTCAACATTCATAAAGAGGAAACTCTCGATACATATGAAAATAGATTTGTAAATACCCTTATCGACAGGCTATACATTTTTATAAATATAAGATACAATAAGCTTGTCCAGACCGCAGAGGCGCAGGAGGCTTATTCTTTTAATTACGATACCGTGGCTGACAGCGGCGACGGCAGAAAGGTCAACATTAGTTTTAAGATAGAAACTGTTGACAGTCTTGTCGGCGGCAGCAATGATACTGACGTTTGGGCAAGGCTTGAAAGGGTCAAAAAGGCTATCGAGGGCTATAAAGGCTCAGTGCTTTGTACCACTCTTGGCAACGCTTTTATCAGACCGCCTGTTATGAGAACAAACGCTATCACTAAAAATGTGGACCTTATGGCGTGTCTTACCCTTTGGCAGTTTATCGAAAGCTACGATAAGGCAGGCTACGAGGTCAACGTTTCTGATACTGCACAAAGACCTGATGATTCTTATATCGAGGATATATATGGTCTGACCGCAATGAACTATATGCTTTTCCGCTCCTATACCCATGGGGCAGACAAGTCGGAGGAGCTTAAAACCATAAAAAACAAGACCCTCGCACCAAAGGTTGTCAGGCGTTTTGATAAGCAGACATCTGATAAATATGATGTCATAGTTGGCGAGGGTGAACAAAGTAGTGCAAGTAAGACAGATATGGGTATGACTGCTGAAGAGGCAGGA
>NZ_FR890688.1:5214-9323 GCF_000435935.1 Ruminococcus sp. CAG:57
GGCTGCAGAAGCTGAAAGAAAGCGTGCCGAGCAGGAGGAACTGGAGCGTCAGCGGCGTGAGGAAGAAGAGCGCATAAGGCTGGAGCATGAGGAAGCTGAACGCAGAAGATTGGAGCTTATCCAAAAACAGCAGGCGGAGCAGGCTGCAAGAGAAAAGGCGGAGCGTGAGGAACGTGAACGCCGTGAAAAAGAGGAAGAGATCAAGCATATCGCAAGACGCAAAAGGCAAATGGAGGAGCGCCAACGCCGTGAAGAGGAGCAGCGTGTCCGTGAGGAAAGAGCTAGGATCCGAGAGGAGAAAAAGCTCGTCCGCAGCAGCCTTGGATCTGCTATGGATCAGCAGATCAGCACGAATGAAGAAGCCGTGTCTTCAAGCTTTGTGTCAGAGTATGAGTCCCCTGAGATCGCTGCAAAAAAGGCGAAAGAAGCACAACAGCAGCGTGAGCAGGAACGTCGTGAGCGTGAACGTGCTGAGCGTCTTAAAGCTGAACGTGAAAGCTTTGAAAATAAAAATATCAATGAGATATTTAAAGAATATTCCAAAAATCCATATTACATGGCAAAACGTGGCATAACATATGTTCTGGCTCACGCATTTGGGATCATACCTGTTGTGACGGATAATCCAGACTATATCAGAATGTTCAAAGTCAAGAAGGAAAAAGAACTGGCTGAGGCAGAGAGAAAACGTGCAGAGCGTGAAATTGAGATCATCTATGAAAAATATGCTCCGTATCTTAAATATGATGTAAAGAGGCGTATCAAAAACAGGCAGTTTAAAAAGAGAAAACGTCTTGAGCGAAAGAACAGACCGCCAAGACCATATATTCCGCCACAGCGCACCGCTGAGGAGCAGAAAGCTATCGACACTGAAATGAAACGACTCTATAAGGAGTATCATGTTTCAGCAGTTGGCAGAATGGCAAGGCATTTGAAAGAGAAATATAGGAAACAATAACACGGAGGGAGAGTCGTTATCATCGGCAAGGCGTTGAGGATAGTAAAAATAGCTTTGACAATACTTGGCTCTGCCGTGTTTGCGGCACTGCTGAGTGTGACGGTGTACATAATGGTCTGTGGCTGTATCGGCAAAACAGCAAGCATTTTTGGTTACAGCGTACTGAAGGTCGTGAGCGGAAGTATGGAGCCGTCTATACATGAGGGCGACTATATTTACATCAAAAGGACAGATACTGACAGCTTAAAGGCAGGGGATATCATTTCGTTCTACTCTCAAGATGATAGTATTAAAGGCGAGATAAATACTCACAGGATATCTGAGGTTTTGAGCGACGGCACTTTTGTTACTAAAGGCGATGCTAACAAAATAGAGGACAGCGTGACGGTGCAAAAAGTCAGCATTATTGGAAAATACTATGGGAAACTCAGATTTTTCAAGTGGCTTGGTTCATTTGCATCAACAAAGAAGCTCCTCATACTGTTTGTGATAATCCCAACAGTTTGCATGGCGGTGTATGAGGTAAAAACTATCGCTGAGATAAAAATATATTCAAACCGTGAGGAAGCTTTGAAAGCGGCTGAGGAAGAAAAGGAAAAGCTTATGCGCGAGGCTGTTGAAAAGGAAGTTCAGCGGCTGAAAATGCAGGAAAACGAGAAAAAGGAGGCGAACAGCTTTGAATCAGGAAAAGATAATGAAGGCTAAAATGATAACGGCTATCGTTATTTGTATTGCGGCACTTGCAGGGCTGTTCGTTTTTATCGGCCTTTATATGGACAAGTCCGAGGAAGTCAGAAAGACTTACATTGCTAAGTATATGGAAAATCTGTCTGCCGCCTCTGAGGAGATAGACACTTATCTTGAAAGCGGCAAGGATCTTCCAACGAGATATAACATGATACTTTCGGCCATGGGTGCGGCAAGGTCGCTGGTATTTCTTATCGACGATTACACTGATGAGCAGAAGGCTATAAATGAGCTTCATTATTGCTTTGTGAAGTATCCCGAACAAATGCAGGGCAAACTTGAGGACGTAAAAAAAGCACTTGACCATATCACCGAAGATCTTGACAAAGGCTATAGGGAAGTCAACGAGATAGTTGATTCGGTTGATAAAATGGGAAATTAATGCAAGGAGGACAATAACGTGAGCAGTAAAGGGCAGCTTAAAAGAGAAATAAAGAAATGCAGACTTACTATTGAGGAAATAGAGCGTAAGAGATCACGTTCACAATCAGCACTTGTTCAGGCAATTCTTTTGCAGGAAGAGCCTAACGAAATGGACGTTGAGTGGTTCAACAAATACACAGGCGAGATAACCGCTTGCAGAAACCACATGATAGAATTGCAGAAAGAGCTTGACTCGATGAAATAATGGAGGTCGCCAAAGTGGCTGAGCATAAAGTGATAGAGAAAGCAGACAGCGAGGAAGAAAAGAAGAAACGCAAACTGCTTATTATAAAAATAATACCAGTTGCAGTACTGGCATTTATACTTATTGCGGTCAGCTTGGCTTGGTTTACCATTGATAAAGCCCTTGATCTTGATTCATTTGGAATGAAAAGCGTAGATTCGCCATTTGAACTGAAAACAGTAGGCAGTGCCAATGTGCTTAAAGCTGAGATACTTGACAGCAATGACTACTCTAAGGTGTCTGATGGGAGCAACATCACTTCTGACGAGAACAACAAGATCTACTGGCTTCTTGATGAAGAAAGCGGTATGACGAAAGGTATTAATCCTGGTAGTCATGGAAAGCTTACTTTTTATGTTGTCCCGAACCAGTCGGGGGAAATGGAGATACAGTTCAAGTTGAGTATCACGGGGTATGCAGAGAATAAAAACGAAGACGCTGTTTCTTATGAAAAGATTACTGAAGAAGAAGTAACTAGATTTATGAATGGACATATCATGTTTTTTGAGAAATATGATGAGAACAATCACACATATTCCGATTTTCTTCATGATGAAACATTCACAAGGACGCTTAAAGATTGTAAAGTAGGCGTTCCGCAGGAAGTGAACGTATATTGGGTGTGGCCGAACACGCTTGGTCAGATACTAATGAAAAGCACAGATGAAAATCTGACAGAGAAAAATGTGCTGTTTGATGATGACAGTAAAGAACGTTTGAATTTTGCGGAATATATGAAGGGTAATTTAAGCTTGTTCTTGTCAGGTGATGCTGATAAAGAACAAAATAAAAAGGCTATTGAGAATATACTTAATGGTGATAAATACAGCACAGCACAGTTATCATCACTAAGCTCCATGTATAATGACGCTGACGAAAAGATAGGTACAAAGGTGCAATATATCCTTGTTGAACTAAACGTATAGATAAGAATATTAACTTTGCACGGAGGCAGTTGAAAGTGAAAGCTAATAGAAATCAGAAAATTAATAGAATATGCCACAAGCTTTACAGCAAGTATCGCAAGAATGTTATTTCTTTAGTTACCGCTGCCGTATTGCTTGTCACGAGTATGCCGCTTGCAGACATTTCAGGTGTTGTGTCTAAAATGGTATCAACTGTCACCAATGCTATTACGGCTATGGCGGCAGATACATATACTGACATTTCTAATGATATCAAAAATGGCGTTTTTACGATACAGAATGCAGACGATTTTAAAAAGCTTCTTAATGCAGACCCTGCTGACTATCAGAAAATCACAATATTGTTTTCAAACAACCAATCTCAGTTTAAGGCTTCTGATTTTACAGGAATAGAAAAAGGACTAGGCAATGAAGAATATCCTTTCATGGGAACAGTCAAAGCTAATGAGGGCTCAGCTATTAATCTTCCTATTAATTTTGCTCTGTTTGAATATCTTAGTGACAGTGCAAATTTAGATACTATTATTTTTGCTAGACCGGAAGACAAAAATTCAGCTTTGCTTGCTGAGAATGTTATACACGGTGATGTGGCTTCAGCTAATAAGTGGAAAATAAAAGCTGATCCTGTAGATGATTCAGGTGCTACAATTTATAAATCCTTCACGTCTGCTATAGGCAATATGAAAAATGGAGCAAAGGTCGATCTGGATATCACTCTAAGTAATGATGTCAAGGTGGAAGTATCAGGTGGGGATAATGCAGGCCTTGCTTGCGGCACTATGGACGAAAACACAAGTCTTGCTGTAAGCCT
>NZ_FR890688.1:9409-103014 GCF_000435935.1 Ruminococcus sp. CAG:57
GGAAAAATGAGTGATAGTGCAACGCTGAACATTGACAAGTGCAACACCTTGACAGATGTAAATGTATCCGCAAAAAACGCGGGTGGACTTGTGGGTAGTGCAGAGAATGCAGAAATAAATGTTGGCGAAGGTGTCACCCTTACCATGACCGGATGCGTTACAGGCTCTGTAACTGCGGGCGGTCTTTTCGGCTCTTATACATACAGTAAAGACAACGAAAAGACATTTGACATTTCAAAATTCAGTGGCATGAAAATGGCACTTGCTTGTTCATCAGGAGATACCGCTGACAGTGCGGCTGTTGGTTCTGTTTTCGGAGTGCTGACAAACAGCGCAGATAGTGCAAAAATTAGTATCACAGGCACCGCTAATGATATTATTACTTCAAACTTCAATGGCACTGTCAGGGCAGGCTTTTATGGTGGTATTGTCGGAAGATATTCTGCCAATGCTCTTAGCTCTGAACTAGCGCTAAGTGATATCACTGTAAATGTGACTGGCTTATGCAATGCCCTTGATTTTGGCGGCCTTATTGGTAAGATAGGTGATAACAGTAAGGCTTATGTAAGCGTCAAGAATACCACTATAAGTATTAATAATCCCACATCCTCACAAAATAATTATGGCGGACTTGTGGGCTATGCAGATCAGGCTTTTATTAATGTTGGCGGCAATGTTACAGTTACGGCAGCTGATGTTTCTGCAAACCAGAGCGTAGGTGGCATTGTTGGCAAATTTAATAAAAATGGCGTTGTAAGGCTTGGCGGTGAAACAGACCTTTCAGACTTTTATCCTAAAGACCCTAACAAAAACAGATGTCAGATAGTAGGAAATAGAGGCAATGCTTTGATCTATAGCTTAAGCGGCTGGTCATTTAAAAGGACATCTTCAAAAGTCATAGACGATATGGATTGGGGCGGAGTGCTTCGCCTTAATGATTCCGATCTGCTTGAGAGTGCTGACAGTGTTCTGTCTTTTGATGGATCGGGGCATACTGTTACAATAAATGGATTTCCTAATAATAATATAACCATAAGCAATAGGGCAGATTTTGCCCGTGCAGCTTTGATAATGCAGCATGAAAGCAATGATTTTGTTAAGTATAGCGGTGCTAGCAGGGCAGATATGCTTGCGGCAAATATCAGCCTTAGTGCAGATGTTGATATAAGCGACACAGGTCTAACCGGCTTTATGCGTGATAATGATGAGGGTACATTCACAGGCACTCTGAATGGCACTAGTCATAAACTTACCATGACAGTGGGAACAGAAAATGATAAGATAGTTTTCCATACTCACAACGGACTTTTTGCAAAGACAAGCGGTGCAAAAATAAGCAATATAATGCTTGTTTCAAACTTTAATATTGTCGGTGATAATGTTTCTGGCGGTGATGCTTGTTATATTGGTTCTGTATCTGCATACAACAGCGGAGCTTTGACTATTGACAGCGTGACCGCTGATGTGACCGCATCTCCAAGTGGTGCGTATACTAATTTTGTCGGAGGTCTGGTTGGATATGTTGCTGACGCCACAAGTGAAGTTTCGTTCACTAATTCTGCTGTAACAGCAAATCTTACATACGATAATAGCACAACAAAGGTAGATTGTACTTGTCTTGGCGGAGTTATCGGAATGGTAGGCGCTGTTACATCAACGCCTACAACCGGTATTAAGTTTGATAATGTCACTGTTGGCGGAAATATAACTGACAAACACACAGGAAGTAACTCTAGAGTTGGTGGACTTATTGCAGAGGTCGGTGCTAAGGATAATTCAGCTTCTGTTGTACCTAATAAGATATCTATCACCAATGTTAATATTAATGCTTTAACAATAAATTCTAGTGGTAAATCAAATAGCGGTGGATTTTTAGGGCATAACTGGTATAGAGTAGAAATTGATCTGAATAGTTTGAATGTAAACAATTCAAGATTAACAGTGAACAATGGCACAGAACTGGGCGGTCTTGTACTTTCCACAACAGGTTATTGGAGCATAAAAGATGTTAGCTTTGACGGTGTGACAGTGAAAGCAACAAAATGTATAAATTTCGGCATGCTTGCCTCAACTCTTTTTGGTAGAGATTATGACTCTTATGGCTTTGACTATTTTAAAGGTGAAAATGTCAATAATTACAGAAGCTCACGAGATGCAACTTATTTTGAACTTACTAAACCTAATGGATATAAGATCTCACAAGATACTAAGATAAATATAAGCCCAAGCTATTCGTATTTTGATGAGATAGCTCGTTGTAGTATTTATGCTTCAAATAGTCCTGTTTGCAATCGTCAAGCCATAATTTCAATTCCTGCTGTTACAGCGGACGGAGAGCGTTTGCTGTATATGGACGGAAAGAACTGCAATACCTATCAAAATCAAACAACAAATAATGGTGCTGTGTGGAAAAATAATTCTTGGGCAAGATATTATTATAACCTTGATGTATATAAAAACGGTAAAGCCACCACAGGCGGAGCTAAGGCTGTTGAGTGGAGTGCAAAGCTTTTTGCGGCAAATAATATAAAAGCATATATTAATAGTACAAATATAGATTTTCCAACAGATCCAGAAATAGATTTGACAGGATATTCATTTTATCCAGTTGATACAAATGGTTGTAATATAAAATCAAATTCAACTATTACTTTTGAAAATAATGGCTTTAATCAGTCTGAAATGGTATCAAGCAGTAATAGTGACAATTATGCCCGTACAACTGACGGCATAGATGGAACAAATTTAACTAATTACCATAATCAACATTACATGATGCAATGCGGACTTTTCAGAAATGAAAATGGAGCTGTTACCATAAGCGGCAAACTGACCTTTAAGGGAAATATCGGTAAGGTGAATGGTGGTTCAGGTGCATTGGTTTGCGGCTCGGTTGCTGACGACACCAATACTTCAAAAAAATCTGTCAAAATTACCGGCAGTATCGTTCTTGACGATTTGTATGTGAATGATACTTCTTTAAGTTTAAATGGTGAAAATTCTTACGCCCCTTTGCTTATAAATAAGATAGGCAACATGACAGAGATCACTATACAGAATGTGTCACAGAAAAAACACAGTATGACTACTGCTAAATATGATAAAGGCGGTCAGGATTATGCTGCAACAAGCCTTATAGGCGATGTAGGAAGCAAAAAGGGTCAAAATATATCTCTGACTTTCTCAAATATCAAGCTTGACGCAAGTAATGAAAATTCAATTTTCAAAAATGCTACTTTGCTTGAAAGCTTTCAGCATTCTGACGGAGCAGGCTCTTCTGCAATATACAACTATAAATGGGACGACGATTGGGGTAAAGACTCAGCTGGCAATATTAAGCATAATGTAACCTACGGAAAAGAAGTGTCTGACACCAAAAAGAATCGTGTAGATGATGTGAGCAGGCAGAATAAGTATCATGGCGATTGGAGTAGAGATGACAGGTATACTTCCCCTGTCAAAAATAACGCAACAGAGAAATATAGCTTTGCTGAATACAAGCCATATGTTGCTATATCGTATAATAAGGCTCAAAACTATGATGAGATAGACGTAAACCTTGAGCGACCATATCTTGACAAGGGTTGCGGAACATACTCTGATCCATATATCCTTGACGCTTCTACACTTGCAGAGGTCGCACGAGTTATCAATACAGCCGCACCTACAAATGGCTGGGAAGTAAACTATAATGCAAATGTTTCTGCCGATAAATCGACTGTTAATGCTAATAGTGCTTTTTGTAAAGGCACTAATCATAAAACTTATACTTATGATGGAACAGGCAATTTCGTAAGCGGAAAGGAAAAAGTTTCAAAAGATAACATGATCAAATATCTTTGCGAGGCTTATTACAAGATAAATGATGATATAGTTCTCGGCAGTTCTTTTGCAGGTCTTGGCGGAACATCAAACAGTTTCGTTTTCAGGGGCGTTATTGTTGGACAGCAGAGATCCGACGGAACATATCCAACTATCACCAATAATTCTGCAAGCCCTCTCATCAGGTTCAGCAGCGGAAGTGTTGTAAAAGATATCAATATAGTATATACCAATGAAGTAACGCTTTCAAAAAACAATAATAATAAATTAAACTATAGTACCAAAAAGACGGAGTATTATGGCGGTGTTATGGGCGTTGTGTTCGGTGGAGATAATATCATTGATAATGTCAAGGTAACAAATCCTAATATAAAATTTGCAAATAACGATAACAGCAAACAACATCTCATTACTGCAGGCGGATATGTTGGTGCCATAGTTTACGGCGGCGTTATTTTCAGAAATATGGGCAACGTTGCCAAATATAGTGCGCTTACAACCAACAATACTGAGGCAGTGGGTGAAGACGTATATACCAATCTTTTTATCAATCCATATATAGGCAGAGTTGTAAACGGCTTTGCTATCGAAGAGGGAACAACGTTTGGTAAGTCAACTAACCTTAACAATGGCAGGAAAAATTATCTCATCACGCAGTTTAAGAGTGAGCTAAGTGATGGTGAGAAATTAAATGTTATTGCCGGCACGACCAATACCATTGAAGTGCCTAATGCACAGGCGTTGTTTATGCTGTCTATCATATCACAGTCTGGTATGGGATATACAGACCGTAGAAACAATACTTGCGGATATGGTCACTATACTTTTACTCGAAATGCAGACTATTCAAAAGTTGGCACAGCTACATTGACTTCTGATGATAAAGATTACAAAACTGCGATCTCAGATTATCAAAGACTTGAAAAGGCTACAAGCAGGGAATATGAAAAGAAAAATTCTGTAATGCTAAAAAAATATACAAAGCCAAGTGAAAAAGGTCTTTATGAAGCAAAGTGGGCACACGAATTAAATAAGAACTTTACTGTTAAACTCACAGGAAATGGAACCTATGACCTCACCGGAACCGGTTTTCGTGGTATAAATCAGTTGTTTGATGCAACAAATAGTAACTTGGGCGACATTAAATGTGATTATACTTTGTCTTTGACAGCTATCGAGGGAAATGATCAGACTATAAAGCTCGATACAGATATAAAAGCCTATGCTGTGAAAATAACGGATAACAAGAGCGGTAACACTATTGAATTTCAAGATGTGGATAACTATAAATATCGTACCGCATTTGCCTCCGTAAAAGGAGTTGGGTTGATAAACTGTTCAACGTATGCTTTAACTGTAAATAACCTTAAGCTTTCCGGCAAGATCAGCGTTAAGACGTATAACAACGATGGACAATCGTATGTTAATGAAGACCTTTCTACAGGTGGTATCGTTGGCGGAGTACAGAGTTCTTGCAAGTTTATCGGAATAACATTGACTGATCTTGAAATATATGGTGCATATACTGTGGGAGGACTTATAGGAAAGTCAACAAATGATATCAATATAAGTAACGTTAAGTCTGAAAACAGTGGCGTTTATGTGTATGGCGGATTTGAAACAGGCGGTCTTGTGGGAAATTCTCAGAAAGGCAACGAATTCGCTGTTAAGGATTCTAAGATAAAAATTAATAAAGTTGAATTTGCTAATCTTGATAAAGGCACAAAAACTTGGTTTGGCGTAGGTGGAATCGCAGGTTCTGCAAATATCAAAACGACAATAAGCAATGTTCAGCTTACAGCCTATAATAAAGACAGCTTTATCGGTTCAAAAAAAGACAATAAACCCCTTGCAACCCAGACAATGAACGAGGGCGGTCTTATAGGACTGTCTAACGGAGCCTGCACAATAACAAACACAAGCGTCAGCGTCGATGTTTATGGTAGTAATGCCGGTGGATTCGTTGGAATAAACAAAAACCAGTTGTCTATCAAAGACTGTTACTATGGAGGAACATCTGAAACATCAGCTTGCGGTGTTTATGGCTATACAAGTTCAGGCGGAATGGTCGGCACACAGAATGCGGCTGCGACCTTATCAAAGTCTGCTGTAAAAAATGCAACGATAGGTATACCAATTGCTAAAACTGGTGATGCAGGTATCGGAGGTTATGTTGGTATAAAAGCTAATGGTGATCTGAAGATATCTGATTGTGAAGTCAACAATGTTACTCTGTCAGCAGAAGATAAGTCCAATGGTGCAGGTGCAGGCGGTGTGATCGGTCATAATGACCGTGGAAACACATATGCTTATGATATTCTCATAAATAAATTAGGCTATGTAAGAGGCAACAACAGCGTGTCTGTTTCTAACTTGATAGGTTGGAACAAGGATAAAAATCTATCATCTAAATTTATTGGAGTATCGGTAAATAACACGGATTGTTTACCTGATATACAGTATAATGCTTCACAGATACCTGCCAGCTTCACCGCAGTTCATGCTGACTATAACGGCGATCAGAATAATACTCAAAATATCGGTGATGGAAGCAGGACACACGTTGATATCTATTCACCTTATGTCAATATAAACCCAAGCGTTACTGTCGGCGGTAAGACTTTCGCAGGCGATCTTGTTGGCGGAAATATGCAGACTATCATCAGTGACGCTGCTTCTTATACGAATGGCACAAAGAAAAAATCCTATGGCATAAACAGTACCATAAAGACATATGCAGAGGATCTGGCTAATTCAAAGCTTACAACATTTCGTCAGGCCTCTGAGCTTGATGTTCAGGAGCTGAATGATCTTCCAGTTTTGCTTATAGATGATAACTCATCGTTGAATATCACACAAATGCTCGCAAAGTATATCTCAGTTCTGACAAATTGTGATGTTTGCGACAGCAGTTCAAATAAGCTGAAAACAACAGATCTTATGAATGTAAGCACAGCAACTTATGTGTATGATAACGACGTTTTGAAAAAATCAGACAAAAGCACTCTTACGTTTAACAGCAAGACAGGATATTTCAAGGTCACAGACGGTCAGTATGACAATGACGGCACAAACAGATTTACTGTCATTACTCTTGATTATATCGACCAAACGGGAAGTGGCAAAACTGCTCTTAGACTTCATATTCCTGTTTTTGTAAGAAAGGTGCTTGATTTCAGCTTTCAATCTTACGTTATCTCAGGCACAGACTTTAACCATTCTCACTATACGGATAAAACAAAGCTTGCTTTTGAGAGCTTTGATGCACCTGTTACTACTTATTTTAAGTATTCCTATTACAAATCCGCTAACGAATGGGAAAAAATGCTCAATAACGGTGACGGTCTGCTTTGGAGCTTTGATAAAAAGCTTTATCTTATTGGTGATAATGCCACTGACAGTGGTGTGCTTACCGATGATACAAAGCTAACTCTTGTTGATGCAAATAACAATGACAAGACTTATCATTCTACCGCAAGTGATGCTAAGTTTAATAAAACAACCGGTGAGCTTGACTTGACAAATATAAGTGGCTTTAAACCGGTTACAATGAATGATGTACTGTTAAGATATGCGTCGGTAACAGCTATAGAAGCATCTGACGGAACTCTTGTTGAAGCTGATGAAGCTACAGCTACTGTAAAAACGAGCGACGGCAAGTATTATAGACCTGCTGGTGAGAATGAAACAGGCACTTATAAGATAACTGTTTCAGCGAATAGTAATACACCAAAAAATGATAATGACGAAATGATAATAAGCGAGAACTATTATCTCACTATCAATATTCCGGAAACGGGAAGCACAAAAAAAGTCATCAAAAACTTTGTGAATTATTATAGCGGTAATAAGCCAAGAAAGCTCAATGGCAATATTCCTACAAATCTTGTCCAAGTGACAAATAATGACACTGGTGCATATGTTATTGCAAACTTTTTTACACAGCTAGTAAGTGTGACGGCTCATGACCCAGAGGAGATAACAGCGTCAAATAATTTTGTCCGTGCGACAATGACGTCAAAGATAAGCATTGATCAGAGCCTTAGAGATACATTTAATGGCTATAAGAGTGACGATTTCAATATGTATCAGGCGTTTAAATTCTCTATGAAGAACTTTGATGAAAACGATGCGGGAGCTAATGCAAAGATCATTGCAGGAACTTCGGTGAATGTTGATTACAGCATTTTAAACAGTTCAGACACAGAGTTATCAAACGCAAAAATAAGCAAGACTGAGACACTTTCAGAAGCTAAAGACAGCTATATGCTGATGTATCCCGATTCGGTCTACGATTATATCAATAGTGACACAAATGGCTCTATAACTGTCAAGGCTGATATCAGCTTAACTTATGGTACTGCAGGGATCATAGATCAGTTTCCTGAGCGTAAGGACGGGGATACCAAAACCGGTATAGGAGTAAATGCGGCGTCTTATGTTGCATATAGCCAGAACAATATTGAGAACAGCTCTATCTCTGCAAGTGGAGTTATGCCTGCCAGACGCTACTATAGAAAGGCAATGACGGTGGCACAGCTAAACTATAACGTTGCAGAGTCAACGGTTCTTGAGTCGAAGGATTCACCATTTTCGCAGCTTGGTATCAATGCCAAAGATATGACTACAGGAGAAATGGCAATAACAGCAAATGCTATCTATGATCTGTCTGCTTTGAGTCGATCAACAAAGGACAGCGGCAAAAAAATACAGTATACAATGAGGTTGTATGTTAAGGACAATAGTGGCGATTATAAGCAGACAAACGATATTAGTAAATACCTCAGTAGCTTTACTTTGGAAAACGCCACATCAAGCAGCGGCCTGAATGGTAAGGAGTGCGTTTTTACCGCTGACTATAATGGCGAAGAACAAAACACAGCCGTTACGAAATTTACAGTAAAAACAGGCAAGGCTTTTGAGGAGCAGGGACTTACCTATGCGAACTATAGAGTTGAGCTTACCGCAGTATTGCTTAATGACAACAACTCAGTTGTTAATGGAACTACCTCAAGCGACTATGTTGTTTACACAAACGCAAAAATAGAAACAGGCTTTATAAATTCATAATAAGCAGGCATTTTCAGGAGAAAATTATGACAAAAAGCATTTTTGGAAAATTCAGAAAATTAGAAAAAAAGAAGAAGCTCCAGCTAGTCATAGCAGTATCCATCTCGGTGGTACTGCTTGTGGCACTGCCTGTTTATGCGTGGTTTACTCACAAACGTTCTATTGCTCTTACAACAAAAATAAATGCCCCTACTCAGCTTTATATCACCGCAGGAAACAAAGAATCTGTGGCAAATCTTGAAATGGCAGATATAGACGTTGAGAACGGCAGTTATAAAGACTTTGTTTTCGGCATAGGCGGGGCAGACGTGCAACAATATCAAATACAGCTTGCACATACAACGAATATCCCTTTTGAGTATGAGATATATCGTGCGAAAAGCGTCAGTGAAACTGAAAAATCAGAAGCTGTCGTTTATGTTTCAGATAGTGACGGCACGTTTTATTATGATAAGTCAGGCGATAGTCCAATAAGCGGAAAGTATCTTAATAGAGACGGCTCGGAGATACTTGCTAACAGCACACTTCACGAAAAGTCCTATGACAGCTACGGCAATGTTCAGAAAAATTCCGAAGCACTTTATTGGCAATCGGATACACTGACGGTAATTGACAATAAAGATCCGTTTTGCGATTATTTTATAATCAGAGTAAAATGGAATAAAAACGTCCAAAACAATAAAGAAACTGATATGGTCTACCTGACAGTTCAGAGAAAGTAATAAATCACAAAATAGAGAGGAGGGTGGCTGTTATGAAAGACAAATTTATAAAAAAGCTTAAAAGATCGTGGCTTGCAATATGGATAGCTTTTGCGGCAGCCGCACTCAGTACTATTGGCGTCCTGGCGGCTTATACCAGCGTTTCAAGTGTAAAGCGAGTTGTGTCCACACAAAAGGGAGCTGGTATGCTGTTTTCATCTAATTATCTTACAACAGATGAAAATGATCTTCCAAGGACGATAACTTTTAGCAGTATGGAAAACTCGCCTTGTGTTACAGTCAATGTGTGCAACTATCCGCAAACATTGATAAAGCATAATGACAAGGATATCACATACACTTTGAAAGTCGAGCTTGTGGACAGCAACGGAAATGCCGTTACCGGAGAAGAAACTGCAAAATATTCAGTTGAATATAACGGTGAAAAAAAGACTTTTGGAAGCAATTCAAAAATAGAGTTTTCACTTCTGAAACTTATGGCTGACGATTTCAACAAGCATGAATTTGTGCTGACTTTTGATAAGTCACAGCTCACAAAGTCTGACATATACATGAGAGTGACAGCCACTCCTACAAATCAGGCAGAGTTGAAACCGCTCTCCGCAAAGCTTGGCGTTATTTATATAAATAATAACACATCAGCAACATGGACAGGCACATTCATCGACAATGCTACCTCGCCTAAAGATCTTGACAGCTTCAACTACCGCCTGTCAGGCAGTGGCGAGGGTACTGTCACCCTGACTTGGAATACGAACTATGTTGATATCAGCCCATGGTTTAAGAATACTTATGATCTGACTATTTCAAAGGACAGTTCTGGCATAGCCACTGCAACTTTGAAAGTCAATTCTGCTGAAAAAAATCAATATGACATTCAGTTCTATCGAACGAACGGCATTAACAGTGCAGAGCAGTGGTCTGACGGTAATCATACCAATATTACGGTGACTGGTACGGGATTTGTTTCAATGAGTTTCACTCAAAGCACAGCGACTGAAAATTAGAATATGTACAAAAAAACGGACTGCAAACAAAATGCAGTCCGTTTCCTTTTGTAGGGGCGAACAGTGTTCGCCCGTTTCTTGGTTTGGTGTTAAATTAGAGTGCAGACTTCAAAGCCTCAGCAAGCTGGGCAGGACATGATGTGCCACGTCCGTTGCAGTCGATGCCCTCAAGTCTGTCAATAACGTCTTGAACCTTCATGCCCTCAACAAGCTTTGATACACCCTGTGTGTTGCCGTTACAGCCACCTGTGAAATGCACTTTCTTTACGATACCGTCCTCGACCTCGATATCAATTTTTCTTGAACATACTCCCTTTGGAGTGTAGCTGATAGTTGCCATTTGAAAAACCTCCTAAATTCTTGCTACGCCTGTTTCTCTTGCAGCCTTTGCCACAGCCTCAGCCACAGCGACAGGTACTGACCTGTCAAAAGAGTTAGGCAGAATAAATTCCGCACTGAGCTTGTCCTCAGGCACACAGCCTGCGATAGCCTTTGCGGCAGCCATTTTCATTTCCTCGTTGATGTCAGAAGCCCTTACCGCAAGCGCACCCTTGAAAATGCCAGGGAATGCGATAACGTTGTTTATCTGGTTAGGGAAGTCTGAACGTCCTGTGCCCACGATAAACGCACCTGCCGCCTTTGCTTCGTCAGGCATTATCTCAGGAGTCGGGTTAGCCATTGCGAAAAGTATAGGCTTATCATTCATGGATTTAACCATGTCAGCGGTCACAAGCTTTGGCTTGGAAACGCCCACGAAAGCGTCTGCACCCTTGAGTGCGTCAGCAAGAGAGCCGTGGAGCTTGTTCTTGTTTGTGACCTTAGCCATTTCAGCGTGAGCCTCGTTAAGATAATCATCGCCCTCGCAGATTATTCCCTCACGGTCTACCATGATAAGGTTGCCGATACCAAGAGAAAGCAAAAGCTTTCCGATAGCACAGCCGGCCGCACCTGCGCCGTTTATAACAAGCGTGATATCCTCTATCTTCTTGTTTGCTACCTTGCAGGCATTCATAAGTGCCGCACCGACAACGATAGCAGTTCCGTGCTGATCGTCATGGAAAACAGGAATATCAACTTTCTCTTTAAGCTTAGCCTCTATCTCAAAGCACCTTGGAGCGGCGATATCTTCAAGATTTATACCACCGAAACTGTCTGATATCATAGCGATAGTGTTTACTATCTCGTCAACGTCATTGGACTTTATGCAAAGTGGAAAAGCGTCAACGTCTGCGAACTCCTTGAAAAGTGCGCATTTTCCCTCCATAACAGGCATACCTGCCAGACCGCCAATATTGCCAAGACCAAGCACAGCAGAGCCGTCTGTGATAACAGCCACAAGATTTGCACGTCTTGTAAGCTCATATGAAAGGTCAGGATCTTTCTGTATCTCAAGGCAAGGCTGTGCAACGCCTGGTGTGTAAGCCAGCGTCAGGTCTTTTGCATTGTTTACCTTTGCTCTTGAGCAGACCTCTATCTTGCCTTTCCATTCTCTGTGTTTCTGTAGGGATTCTTCCATTACGTTCATTTTATACAGTCCTCTCTATTACAGCCAAACTAGGCTTTGTTACGCATTAAAGGAACATTACCGCATGATAATGTCCCTTTATTATACCATATTATTTCTCTGTTTTCACAGCCGCTTTGTTAGCTTTTTGTGAATTTATATGAATGAGCTTGAACAGCTTATCAAGATTTTCCTTGTCAGTGGTCATGCTTCCGATATGTGTCATAGTCTCATTATACAGACCATGGAAGTCAGAGCCACCAGTCACTATAAGGTCATGTTCCTTTGCGATATCCACAAGCTTCTGCTGTTGAGTTGGAGTAGCAGAGTAATGATAAGCTTCAATTCCGTCAAGCTTGCCTGCCTCAATAAGTTCAAGAAGCAGCTCGGTGTTGTTGAACATAACAGGGTGTGCCATAACAGCAATGCCCTTTGCGGAGTGTATAAGGTCAAGCACAAAGTTTACGTCAGGATATTCACGGGTAACAAGACATTCGCCGTTTGGATATGCAAAAAGCTTGTCGTTCACAGAGCCGTAAAGCTCAGTGGCATAGCCGTAATTCACTAATGCTCTCATGATATGCTGCTTGAAAATGCTCTTTGAGCTTTTTGTGTAGTGCAGTACAGCATCGGCAGGGATAGGATATCTTGCCATTACCTTTTCTATCATTTCCTTTGCACAGTCTTTTCTTATCTGGCATGACTTCAGGCAAAGACCTTCCAGCCTGTCTGGCTTCTGCGGTGCATAGCAAAGAATGTGTACTTTTGAATTGCGCTTCTTGTCCCATGCGGAAAGCTCTACCGCAGGAATGACCTTGACCCCATAACGTTCGCCAAGTATTTGCGCTCTGTTTGATGATGAAAGAGTGTCATGGTCTGTTATCGCAAGAAAGTCAAGTCCCATTCTTTTTGCCTGAACAATGACCTCTTCTATACCAAGCGAGCCGTCAGACAGTGTTGTGTGACAATGCAGATCTCCTGTCATACCTTTGTTCCTCCAAATCTATAAAATATATCTGTCATTTTCTGTATATATAGTACAGCCGTTAAATTTGACTAAATAATTATAACATATTTTATATACATTTGCAAGCACTTTTGAACAATTTACACAAAATTTGCACGAAAATTATATTATTTTGTCGTATATGACAAATCCACAGTGTCGAAATAGTGCGATTTAACGAAACATCAGAGCTTATATCCGAAGAATTTTTCGCAAAACCATACGTCTTTAACCTGAAAGCTCTTGCCGTTTAGATATTCAAGTATACCTGCGTCAGTGGTGAATTTAAAGGTGAGCTTGTACGAATAAAGTGCCTGCGTTTTCACATTGTATGCACGGTTGACTTTATTTATTCCGTATTTGCCGTCACCAAGGAGAGGATGACCAATGTGAGCAAGGTGCGCCCTTATCTGATGCGTCCTGCCTGTGACAAGGTCAACTTCGAGAAGTGCAAGGTTATCAGCCTTGTTTTCCGCAAGCACACGATAAGAGGTTATCATGGTGCGGCTGCCCTCAAATTTCTTGTCAGATACCTTGACGGTCTTTGTCGCCTCGTCCTTTTGATGATAAGCCGTGAGCCGTGCAGACTTTTCCTTTGGTATGCCAACGGTCACGCAAAGATAAAGCTTTTCAAGCTCTCTGTCTTTAACTTTCTGATTAAGCACACGCAAACTTTCAGCATTTTTCGCACATATTACAATGCCGCCTGTGTTGCGGTCGATCCTGTTGCAAAGGGCAGGAGCAAAAGACAGCTCCTCCTCAGGACGGTATTCACCCTTTTCATAAAGATAGTGCTGTATCCTGTTTATAAGTGTGTCCGCCGAACCGCTTTCGTCCTCATGTACCAC
Source organism: Ruminococcus sp. CAG:57 (assembly GCF_000435935.1). NCBI lineage: Bacteria > Bacillati > Bacillota > Clostridia > Eubacteriales > Oscillospiraceae > Ruminococcus > Ruminococcus sp. CAG:57. The sequence continues at coordinate 23,389 of NZ_FR890688.1, forward strand.
AAGTCCGCACTTTTTGTCGCAGAGGATAATATTCTCGTCCTCGTAAATAATATTCAAAGACGTTGGCGCACTGAGAAAAGCAGGTCTGTCAGCAACTTCGCCCTCGAAAAATTCGTCATTGATGTAAAGCTGCATAACGTCACCGCAAGCAAGCCGTGTGGATATCTCACAGCGTTTGCCGTTGACCTTGATACGCTTTAGGCGCAGATATTTGTACAGCAGATTTTTAGGCAGCTTCGGCACAGCCTTTGTGAGAAACTTGTCAACACGCTGACCTGCGTCATTCTGATTTATTATAAATTCTCTCATGTCATACCTCAGAGCTTCACACGAGCTGAGAATCCTCCGTCAATAAGCTCGTCAAGACCGGTGCTGTCAGCACCGCTTTCACGGAGAAGCAGAAGAATTTCTGACATATCGCAGGCTTTGCCTTTACGGCGAGATATCTCCTCTTCACATTTGATAGCATATTGTAAAGGCTTTTTGTCAGCAGGGAAGTTCACATCTGATCCTTGAGCGATGAGCCATTTAATGAAATCAACACTTCGTTTGTCGGGCTTGAGAACACCATCCTGCTCAACAAAGTCAGCACTTTCGATAGCAGTGAGCAGGAAAGTAAGCCCGTTGCTGTCAGTGTCGTTGTAGTCCACATCGTCAGAGATGAATAAGAATTTAAGCTCTTCCAGTTCACGCTTTGAGAGGGTGTAGTTGTATTCGTCATATGATCTATTCATGTTACGTCCTCCTGAAATTATTACTATAGTGATATTATAACCTAAAGTGTGGGAGAATGCAAGAGGGGGAGCGGTATTAAGTGAGGAGTGAGAAATGAGGAATGGGCAAAGCTGAACAGAGATGTGGACAAGCACCGAGCATAGCGATTTTGCGGCAGAAGAACCTCTCCAGAACAATCTGTAGGGGCGAACAGTGTTCGCCCGTGCTCAGGATTTGCTGTAAATTCAGAATTGTCGGGGAGAATTTTTTGCTGCCGAACCTTGTTGTTGCCGTGGGTTTATTACTTCGACGAGCGAACAGTGTTCGCCCGTGTTCAGGATTTGCTGTAAATTCTGAATTGTAGGGGTGCGGTGGGATAATTTTGTTTCTATATCAAAATGTTGTTACCGTGGGTTTGTTTCTTCGACGGGCGAACGGTGTTCGCCCCTACACATACATCGAGCTGATACCGCAGGTTGAGTAACAATACCAGTCCGAAAAATCGTACATATACGCAAATTAAAAAAATATTGATAAAAAAGCCTTTACAATTAAAAATAAATGTAATATAATAATTAAAACAACTGTTCGATTGAGGAGGCATTTATGGATAAGTTTCAGCTTGTTTCAGATTATAAGCTTTCAGGCGATCAGCCCGAAGCAGTGGATGCTTTAGTAAAGGGTATCGAAAGCGGTATGAGAGAGCAGACCCTTATGGGCGTTACAGGTTCCGGCAAGACCTTTACTATGGCAAACGTTATTGCTAGGATAAACCGTCCAACGCTCGTGCTTGCCCATAATAAGATACTTGCCGCTCAGCTTTGCTCTGAGTTCAAGGAGTTTTTTCCGAACAATGCCGTGGAATATTTCGTGTCCTACTATGACTATTATCAGCCTGAAGCCTATGTGCCTAGCAAGGACGTTTATATCGAAAAGGACAGCTCCGTTAATGACGAGATAGATAAGCTCCGCCATTCCGCTACATCCGCTATCGCCGAACGCCGTGACGTTATCATCGTCGCCAGCGTTTCTTGTATCTACTCCCTTGGTGACCCTGAGGAGTATAAGTCCATGGTGGTGTCTATACGTCGTGGTATGGAGAAATCCCGTGACAGACTTATCGCTGACCTTGTGGGTATCCAGTATGAGCGTAACGATATAAATTTCGTGAGAAACAAGTTTCGTGTCAGGGGAGATGTGGTGGAGATATTCCCTGCAAATTCTACAGACACTGCCATAAGAGTGGAGTTCTTCGGAGATGAGATAGACCGTATCACTGAAATAAACGTAGTGACTGGCGAGGTGCTTTGCTCACTTGCTCACGCTGCAATTTTCCCTGCTTCCCATTATATTGTCAGCCGTGATAAAATGCATGACGCTATCGAGGAGATAAAGCAGGAGCTTGACGAGCGTATCAAGTATTTCAAAGACAACGATATGCTTATCGAAGCTCAGCGTATCGCACAGCGCACCAACTATGATATTGAGATGTTGGAAGAGATAGGCTTTTGCAGCGGTATCGAGAACTATTCCCGTGTGCTTGCAAGACGTCCCGCAGGCTCTACGCCGTTCACTTTGCTTGACTTCCTACCTGAGGATTTTGTGCTTTTCGTGGACGAGTCACACGTTTCTCTGCCGCAGGTAAGAGGTATGTATGCAGGCGACAGAGCACGAAAACAGACCCTAGTTGACTATGGCTTCCGCCTGCCGTCAGCAATGGATAACAGACCGCTGACCTTTGATGAGTTTTATTCTCATATCAATCAGGCGGTGTTCGTGTCAGCTACCCCAGGACCTATTGAGCAGGAAAAGTCACAGCAGATAGTGGAGCAGGTCATAAGACCGACAGGTCTGCTTGACCCTGAGATAATCGTAAAGCCGACTGAGGGTCAGATAGAGGATTTGCTCAGCGAGATAAATATGCGTACCGCTAAAAATCAGCGTGTGCTTGTTACTACTCTTACAAAGAAAATGGCTGAGGATCTCACAAATTATCTCAAGAGCTTTGACGTAAAGGTGAGATATATGCACCACGATATCGACACTATCGAGCGTATGGAGATAATCCGTGACCTGCGACTGGGCGAGTTTGATGTGCTCGTTGGTATCAACCTTTTGCGTGAGGGTCTTGACCTGCCTGAGGTAACTCTTGTGGCTATACTTGATGCTGATAAAGAGGGCTTCCTGCGTTCTGAAAGCGCACTTATACAGACCATTGGCAGAGCCGCTCGAAACGCCGAGGGCAAGGTAATAATGTATGCCGACACCGTGACACGCTCAATGGAAAAGGCTATCACCGAAACGGAGCGCCGTCGTGCAATACAGATGAAGTTCAACGAAGAACACGGCATAGTTCCGAAAACTATCGTCAAGGATATAAGAGATGTAATAGAGATATCCACCAAGGAAGAGGTGGAATACGAGGCAAGGCAGAAAACAAAGCTTTCAAAGCAGGAAACTGCAAAGCTCATAGAAAAGCTCACCAAGGAAATGAAAGAGGCGGCAAAGCTGCTTGAATTTGAGCACGCCGCATTCTTGCGTGATAAAATTGCGGAGTTAAAGGGTGAGAAGAAATAAAAAGCCTTGCGAAACATAAAACGGATATATATCCACAAAACGTGTGTAGCCCGCCTGCATACCAATATGTGATTTTTCAATACCAAAAGGAGAGTAAAGAATACCAATGCCAATTAACGAGATAGTTATAAAAGGTGCAAGAGAGCATAATCTCAAAAATGTTGATGTTACCATACCGAGAGATAAGCTTGTTGTTATGACAGGTCTTTCGGGTTCGGGTAAATCTTCTCTTGCATTCGATACCATATACGCTGACGGACAAAGACGTTATGTTGAGTCGCTGTCATCTTATGCGAGAATGTTTTTGGGTCAAATGGATAAGCCTGATGTTGACAGCATAGAGGGACTTTCACCTGCTATATCCATAGATCAAAAGACTACCTCCAAAAATCCACGTTCAACTGTTGGAACAGTCACCGAGATATACGACTATCTCAGATTGCTTTACGCCCGTATAGGCGTGCCACATTGTCCTGTCTGCGGAAGAGAGATACGTCAGCAGACTGTTGACCAGATAGTGGATAAGATAATGGAGCTTGAAGAGGGTACAAAGATTCAGCTTTTAGCTCCTATCATCAGAGGACGCAAGGGCGAGCATACAAAAGAGCTTGACCGTGCAAGAAAGTCGGGCTATGTGAGAGTGCGTATCGACGGCATAACCTATGACCTTTCAGAAGAGATAAAAATAGAGAAAAATAAAAAGCACACTATCGAGATAGTCGTTGACCGACTTGTTATCAAAGAGGGCATAAAGTCCCGTCTTACCGACAGTATCGAAACTGTTTCATCGCTTACAGGGGGACTTGTAGGAGTTGACGTTATCGGCGGAGAGGAAATGCTTTTTTCACAGAATTATGCCTGCCCTGAGCATGGTGTTTCTATCGACGAGCTGACACCGAGAATGTTCTCATTCAACAATCCTTTCGGTGCTTGCGAAAAGTGTACAGGTCTTGGCGTGTTCAAGAAGATAGACCCTGAGCTTATTATCCCTAACAAGGACCTTTCCATAAGGCAAGGCGCAATCAAAGCCAGTGGCTGGAACAGCCTTGAAGAAGGCTCTATCGCCATGATGTATTTCAACGCAATTTCTGAGACCTACGGCATATCCCTTGACGAGCCTGTGAAAAATCTCGACAAGGACGCTATAGACATTTTCCTTTACGGCACGCAGGGTCAGAAGCTTCACCTAAAGCGTGGCAATAAGTTCTATAAGGCTGACTATCAGGCAGAATTTGAGGGCGTTATACCAAACCTTGAAAGGCGTTACAAGGAATCCAACAGCGATTGGGCAAAGGCTGATATAGAAGCTTATATGAGCGATGAGAAGTGTCCTGCCTGCCATGGTGAAAGGCTGAAAAAAGAAAGCCTGAGCGTTACAGTTGGCGGAATAAATATCGCAGAGCTTTGTCACAAATCGGTTGCAAAAGCCCTTGAATTTTTCGAAAACCTTGAGATAAGCGACCGTGACAAGCTTATCGGTGAGCAGATAATAAAAGAGATAAAGTCACGCCTTGGCTTTCTCAAAAGCGTTGGACTTGAATATCTCACCCTGTCACGTTCCGCAGGCACACTCTCAGGCGGTGAGAGCCAGCGTATAAGGCTTGCAACGCAGATAGGCTCATCACTTGTGGGTGTGCTGTATATCCTTGACGAGCCGTCTATCGGTCTGCACCAGCGTGACAATGACAAGCTTATCGCAACCTTAAAAAGGCTTCGTGATCTTGGCAATACCCTCATAGTGGTAGAGCATGACGAGGACACAATGCGTGCGGCAGATTTCGTGGTTGACGTTGGACCAGGGGCAGGCATTCACGGCGGCGAGATAGTCTGCGCAGGAACTGTTGACGATATAATGAAGTGCAAGCGTTCTATCACAGGACAGTATCTCAGCGGTGCAAAGAAAATACCTGTCCCTGAAACACGCAGACAGGGCAACGGCAAGTATCTGAAAGTTATCGGTGCAACACAGAACAATCTAAAAAACATAGATGTTGAGATACCACTGGGCACTTTCACCTGCGTAACAGGTGTGTCAGGCTCAGGCAAATCATCACTTGTGAACGAGATAATCTATAAGGAGCTTGCGGGCAGATTAAACCGTGCGAAGATACGCTCTGGAGCATTCAAGGAAATGCAGGGGATAGAGCATCTTGATAAGGTAATAGATATCGACCAGTCGCCTATCGGTAGAACGCCAAGGTCTAATCCTGCCACCTATACAGGCGTTTTCACTGATATCAGAGAACTTTTCGCTCAGACCGCTGACGCAAAGATGAAAGGCTACGGTGCAGGACGTTTCTCATTCAACGTCAAAGGCGGAAGATGTGAAGCCTGTGAGGGCGACGGTATAATCAAGATAGAAATGCACTTTTTGCCTGACGTGTATGTACCGTGCGAGGTATGCGGCGGAATGAGATACAACCGTGAAACGCTGGAGGTAAGATACAAGGGAAAGAACATCTATGACGTGCTTGAAATGACAGTGGAAGAGGGCGTTGAGTTTTTCAGTGCTATCCCTAAAATAAGCCGTAAGCTTGAAACACTGTATGAAGTTGGTCTTGGCTATGTGAAGATAGGGCAGGCGGCTACAACGCTTTCAGGCGGTGAAGCACAAAGAGTCAAGCTTGCCACAGAGCTTTCAAAAAGAGCCACAGGCAGGACGATATACATTCTTGACGAGCCGACTACAGGACTTCATACTGCTGACGTGCATAAGCTTATAGAGGTATTGCAGAAGCTTGCAGACGGGGGAAATACAGTGCTTGTTATAGAGCATAATCTTGATGTAATAAAGACCGCAGACCACATTATAGACCTTGGTCCTGAGGGTGGCGACGGCGGCGGAACTATCGTTTGCACAGGAACGCCTGAGGAAATTGCGGCTTGCGACAGGTCTTATACGGGACAGTATTTGAGGAAGATGCTGTAACAAATGAGGAATGAGGAGTGAGGAATGAGGAATTGGCATAGCTACACCTTGCGGCTCTTCAGCACGAGGTAAATGTATGCACTTTGTTTGTTCTGCTATATGGTGCAGAGGGGTGCAGAAATGAAACTACCAAACAAAAAATAATCAAAGCGGTGTCGAGAAATAAAACTCGCACCGCTTTTTCTATAACTCAAACAAAGCACCAGCAAAGAGCGTAGCGATTTTGCGGCAGTAGAACCTTTCCCGAATAAAATGTAGGGGACGACGCCCTCGGCGTCCCGCTATCCCTCGCCTGCGGAATTATTGGCAAACGTCACAATAATGTATCCCGAATAATTCGGCATCAGGGGTGTGATAATCACAGCGTTGCCCCTCCATTTAGCAACCAAAAAATCCCAATATCGAAGATATAACAGTTATGGTGTTATCTCTCCGAGCGGGACGTCGAGGGCGCCGTCCCCTACACATTATTTTAGCAAATACCGAATATAAATATCTCGGTGATGAACTTGTTTAAGCTAAAAATCAAAAATACGACTTATGGAATTTCATTCAGCTTTTTCTTTGTTATAGCCCTCGTGACGATATGCTCTGCGACCCAAACGGAAAAATTGCTCATGACCCTTGTTAGTTGCGCACTCCACGAACTTGGTCACCTCGTACTTATGACCGCTTTCGGAAGCTCACCGCAAGAAATTGTTGTCTATGGAGGCGGTATCCGCATTACTCCTGATAATAAACAGCTTTCTAAAAATCACGAGCTTGCTGTGCTTTTCGGTGGTGCAGCAGTAAATTTTGCTCTCTGCCTGCTGTCATATCTAACAAGTGGCGGTGGCTTTTTCTGTCAGGTGAATTTTCTTCTTGGTGTGCTGAACCTATTGCCATTTCGCTATTTTGACGGTGGCAGGATACTCGCCTTGCTTGCCAATGGCAAGGTCTGCGAGTTTTTCAGAGCGGTGTTTATACTGCTTACAGCGGTGGCTATGATACATATGATCCTCCACGGCACTGTGAGCGTTTCTTTTGCCGCAACTTTCTGCTTTATCGTCCTCTCCGAAGTCATATATTAACACTTTGCTTATTGCTTTTGTAATAAATTTTTGGTATAATAATATGAAATGCTTATGTATCTGTAGGGGCGAACAGTTCGCCCGTTTCACCTCACTTTGTGTATTGCTTTCGCTTTGCTGGGTGCGGTGAGATAGTACAGACATTCAATATCGGAGGATAAAACTTTGGAAGAATTAAAAAAGAAAATAGAAAAGTTGTTGCTTAAAGTGCAGCGTCCGTCTAGGTATATAGGCGGCGAGGTGGGCAGCGTTGTAAAGGATAAGGATAAGGTGGACGTGCGGTTCGCTTTCTGTTTTCCTGATACTTATGAGGTTGGTATGTCACACCTCGGCATGAAGATACTTTACGGTCTGAAAAATGCCCGTGAAAATTGGTGGTGCGAGCGTGTTTTCATGCCTGAGGAGGACTATAACAAACTCATGCGTGAGAACGATATCCCTCTTTACGCACTGGAGAGCCTTGACCCTATAAAGGATTTCGACTTCATCGGCTTTACGCTCATGTATGAGCTTTCTTATAATAATGTGCTTGAAATGCTCGACCTTGCAGGTGTGCCGGTGCTTGCAAAGGATAGAACTGAGCTTACACCACTTGTTATCGCAGGCGGTCCGTGTGCCTGCAACCCTGAGCCTATGGCTGACTTTTTCGACCTGTTCATTCTTGGCGAGGGTGAGGAAGTCAACGTTGAGCTTCTTGAACTTTATGAGAGAATGAAGCCTTTGAAGCCTACTAAGCAGGAGTTTCTAAGAGAAGCCGCAAAGCTGGAGGGTGTTTATGTTCCGTCTTTCTATGACGTGGATTACAATGAGGACGGTACTGTGAAGTCTATCACGCCAAACGTCCCTGAGGCACCTGCTAGGGTCAAAAAGCGTGTTATAAAGGATTTTGATAAGGTATATTACCCTGAGGGTTTTGTTGTGCCGTTCACTCAGATAGTCCATGACAGAGCGGTGGTTGAGGTACTGAGAGGGTGCATAAGAGGCTGTCGATTCTGTCAGGCAGGCTTTATCTACCGACCTTTCAGAGAGAAAAGCATCGACACCATAAAGAACGAAACAAAGTCCCTTTGTGAGCAGACAGGCTATGAGGAAGTTTCTCTTTCGTCACTGTCAACAAGCGACTATACAGAGATAAACAAGCTTTTGGAAAATCTTGTGGAATATACCGACGGCGAGCAGATAAACCTTTCACTGCCGTCGCTGCGAATAGACAATTTCAGTGAAGAGCTTTTGGAGAAAATAAAGTCCGTAAGAAAAAGCGGTCTGACCTTTGCTCCAGAAGCAGGCACTCAGCGTCTGCGTGACGTCATAAACAAAAACATCACCGAAGAGGAGATAATGCGTACCTGTCGCACTGCCTTTGAGGGCGGATACAGCACTGTGAAGCTTTATTTCATGCTTGGTCTGCCAGAGGAAACGCTGGAGGACGTTGAGGGTATCGCAAAGCTTGCGCAGAAAGTTCTTGACCTTTATTACGAAACACCAAAAGAAAAGCGTGGCAAGAGCGTGCAGATATCAGTTTCTACTGCAACATTCGTACCAAAGCCTTTTACTCCGTTCGAGTTCGAGCCACAGGCAACTCCCGAGGAGATAAAAGAGAAACAGGAACATCTTTTCAAAAGTCTTACAAGCCGTAAGATACGCCTTAGCACTCACCAATCCTATACATCTATATTGGAAGCAGTTCTTGCAAGGGGTGACAGACGCCTTGGTAAGGCGATATACACCGCATGGAAAAAGGGTTGCTATCTTGACGGCTGGGACGAGCATTTCAAGGCTGACAAGTGGCAGGAAGCATTTGAGGAGTGCGGGCTTGATACAAGCTTCTATGCTCACCGCAGACGTTCTTATGACGAGATAGCGCCATGGTCGCACCTTGATTATCTTGTGAGCCACGAGTTTTTCGTTCGTGAGAACAAGAAAGCACATCAGGCAGTGACTACACGAAACTGCAAAGAGGGCTGTTCAGGCTGTGGCATAAAATGCGAATACGGAGGTGTTTACTGTGGCAAACGCTGAGCCGAAGAATGTAAATCTCCGTTTGGAGAGATTTGAATACAGAGCGGTATTTTCAAAAACAGGCAGGGCGAAATACATTTCCCACCTTGACCTTATGAGAGCCTTTCAGCGAGTGTTCAAAAGGGCGCACCTGCCAATATGGCACACTCAGGGTTTCAATCCCCATGTGTATATAATGTTCCCGCTTGCATTGCCCCTTGGCACTGACAGCAGGGTAGAGATAATGGACTTTGCTCTCACCGAGGATATCCCATACAGCGAGGTTTTGGAGCGAATGAATGCACAAACGCCTGTTGGTCTGGAGATAGTGAGCGTTTCAAAGCCTGAGCATAAGCATACCGACATTACAGCGGCGGAGTATGTGGCAAGGCTGAAAACGGATAAGAGCGTACATGAAGTGGCGGAGCTTTTCGGCAACTTCATAGCACTTGACAAGATAGAGATAGAAAAGCGAACCAAGAAAAAGACTATCAATCTTGTGGATATAAAGCCACATATCACAGTGCTTGACAGCAAAGAGCTAGAGGACAGCTTTGAGGTGACATTAAGGCTGCCGTGCGGAAGCTCTTTCAATCTTAATGTGAACGTAGTCATAGACACGTTCTGTGAGCGTTATGGTATAGAAATATCGGAAATTTATACAGAACGTACAAAAATACTCATGACAAATGGCGAAAATTTTATATAAATATCCTTGCAAAAGGTTTTGAGATGTGGTATAATATTAAAGCATTTGAATTACCGTCGGTTCTTCCGACGAGAGTTAATGCCACGCCTTTGAACGAAAGGCACGACATTAAAGCGGGCAGTCCTCTGGCTTTGCAGCGATAGCTGCTATAAAGCGAATGAATGTCTGAAAATATTAAGGAGGAATTTAAAGTGGACGCTTTAAAGCAGATTTCTAATTCAAGCCTTAAATCCGAGGCACCTGTTATCAATGTTGGTGATACAGTAAAGGTACACGTAAGAATTACAGAGGGTGACAAGTCCAGAATCCAGGTATTCGAGGGCACAGTTATCGCTAAGAAGCACGGTGGAATCCACGAGACATTCACAGTTCGTAGAGTAGCTCACGGCTGTGGAATCGAGAGAGTTTTCCCTGTTCATTCACCTGTAGTTGAAAAGGTAGAGGTTGTACGTAGCGGTAAGGTTCGCCGTGCTAAGCTCTATTATCTCCGTGACAGAGTTGGTAAGGCAGCTAAGGTCAAGGAAGCTATCAGATAATTCTTTCTATAAAAAACGAGTCGGCTTTGGTCGGCTCTTTTTTTTATATCCACGACTGAGTTGTTCGCACGATATACGGTAGGGGCGAACAGCGTTCGCCTGCATATATCGCCCGACAATTTTATGATATTCGTACATTCGTTATATTTTCACAAACCATGTAGGGCGTCGTCCCTACAGTTCTGAATTTGTACAAGTTCTGAGCATGGGCGAACACTGTTCGCCCCTACAGATTATTTGGGATAGTTTGTCTTGCCGCAAAATCGCATGACATTTCACCGTCACATTGCACAAAATGTCGGTATTCGATTTGTGCAAACAAATGATTTATATTTTAATTTGGCAACATTTCTGCAATTGTTGCATTTTTTATGCAACAAAACGCCTTTTTTTCTGGATAAGTAGAGGGGGATAATTTCCTCTGCTTCACAGAGAAAGGACGATAAAAATGGCAAAGAATTTTCACACAGACAACAAAGCGTTCATGCTTTACAAAGACTGGGAGGACATTTTTCAGGCGCTTGACAGCAGCGAAGAGATAGGCGAGCTTGTCATGGCGCTGTTTGCTTATGCAAAGAGGGGAGAAACACCAAAGCTGTCAGGCGGAACAAAGATAGCGTTTCTTATGATGAGGGCCGCTATCGAGCGTGACGGCATTGCATGGGAAGAGATGTGTGCTCAAAGGAGCGAGTGCGGTAAAAAGGGCGGCAGACCTAAAAAGTCTGATGAGTCAGGGAATACTGATGAAAAAGCTGAGCAGACAGCTGCATCAGCAGATAATGCAGAAGAAAAACCTCAGGGTATAAATGATACCGCAGAAAAACCAAAAGCTTTTTCACAAACCAAAAGGTTTTCAGAAAAAGCAAAAAAAGCTGATAAAGATATAGATATAGATAAAGACAAAGATACAGATATAGATATAGACAAAGATACAGATAAAGACAAAGATAAAGCTATAGATAAAGAGAAAAAGAAAGACGCAGGGACAGCGAAGTCTGTCGTCAGGTCTTTCGGCACACACAAAAATATAATGCTCACATCAGAGCAGTATAACGAGCTTGAAAGCAGGTGTCGGTCTGTCGGTCTGTCTTTAGAGAGCTATATATCTAAATTATCTCAATGGCTGTTTACCAAGGGCAGGCACTGCACAGACCCATACCGCATAATCTCAGGCTGGCTTGACAATGATTCAAAGAGAAAGACTGCGGCAAAGCCCAAAGAAAGACAAGGCTGCGATCTGTCGTGGTATGATGACTTTGCCATGAATTTTGATCTGTCAAAGTTTTTTTAGGCAATATCAAAAAGAAATTTATCTCACCCCCTTGTAATTTGTTTTGAAATTTGATATAATAAATCTATATGAGTATTTGACGGCTTTTGCCGCCTTTGGATAAAGGATCGAGGCTTTTATGGACGATAATAAAAAATTCGGCGACGTTTCTCAGGAGGATATTGACAAGGCTAAAAAAGCCGCCCCTGACGACCTAAAGGAAAAACAGCCCGTGAATGTTATGGACGAGGTCTTTGAATGGGCTGAATCTTTCGTGTTCGCTATGTTTGTGGTGATCCTGATATTTACTTTTTTCTTCAGGATAGTTCTTGTTCAGGGTCCTTCTATGCGTGAGACCTTGCAGGATCAGGACAGACTTATAATCACTCACATAAATTATACACCCAAAAAGGGCGATATCGTTGTTATCAACAGCGAAAAGCTCGGCAAAACTATAATCAAGCGTGTTATCGGCACCGGTGGAGATAAGGTTGTCGTTGATTATAATAACAACACCGTTACAGTAAACGGTAAGGTCATTTCAAATGACAATATCAGGGAAGCTATGTATAACACAAATCTCTTTGATGAGAAATATGAAGTGGAAGAAAATGTTTTTGAGTATGACGTGCCTGAGGGCAAGCTGTTTGTCATGGGTGATAACAGAAATAATTCCACAGACAGCAGAAGGATAGGCTTTATCGACCCGTCTGACGTGCTTGGTAAGGCAGTTTTAAGGCTTTATCCATTTGACAGCTTTGGTAAGGTAAGTTGAAAAAGCAGGGTAAAAGAGCTGTTGATAATCTGTTCGACTTTCTTGAGATCATAGTCATGGCAATGTTCGTGGTCGTGCTTGTTTTTACTTTTGTGTTTAGAACAGTGAATGTACAAGGACAGTCAATGCAGGACACTCTTTTTGAAAATGATTCTCTTGTTATATCAAAACTGCTTTATACGCCAAAGCAGGGTGATATAGTTGTGGTCAACTCGTCTGTTCTTGACAATAGGATAATCAAACGTATCATTGCCTTAGAAGGGCAAAAGGTCGAGATAGACAACAAGTCGGCTATAGTCAAGGTCAACGGAGCAGTGCTTGATGAGAGCTATATTAAGTGCGACGGCAGCTTTGATGACGAGTATTTTGATGAAAGATACTATAATAAAGAAAGTGAAGTTTATGAATATGAAGTGCCTGCAGGATGTTGCTTTGTAATGGGCGATAACCGAAATCATTCCACAGACAGCCGTGTAATAGGATATGTGCCTTATGACGAGATAGTCGGCAGAGTTCTGTTTCGATTTGCGGCAGGCAATGATGAGGGCATTGGTAAGGTAGATTGAGTTAGAGTAAGGAGGAAGATATGAGCGAAGTATCTCACGTTCAGTGGTTTCCTGGACATATGGCAAAAACACGCCGCATAATGGCGTCAAATCTAAAGCTTGTGGACGCAGTTGTGGAAATAACTGACGCTCGTATCCCGTTTTCAAGCAGAAACCCTGAAATGAAGCGTATCGTAGGCTCAAAGCCAAGGCTTGTGCTTCTCAACAAGGCTGATTCAGCCGATCCGGAAGTAACGGCAATGTGGCTCGACTATTATGCAAAACAGGGGATCACAGCACTTGCTACAGATTGTAGGAGCGGCAAAAACGTAAGCAAGTTTTATGGAAAGCTCAAAGAGCTTTTAAAGGACGATATTGAGAAATGGAATGCCAAGGGTATGTCTGGCAGACCTATAAGAATAATGATAGTCGGTATACCAAACGTTGGTAAGTCGTCATTTATAAACAGACTTGCAGGGTCAAGGCTTGCAAAAGTTGAGGACAGACCCGGTGTTACAAGAGGTAAACAGTGGGTGAAGCTTGACGAGGGCTTTGAACTTTTGGATATGCCAGGTGTGCTGTGGCCTAAGTTTGAGGATAAGCTTGTTGGCGAAAGGCTCGCATTTACAGGTGCAGTCAAGGACGATATCATGGACATGGAATATCTTGCCTGTCGTCTGCTTGAGTTTTTGAAAGAGAACTATCCTGAGCTTATCGAGAAACGTTATGGCATCAGAACAGATGATATAGAGCCTGCTGACGAGGAAACCATCGGCTGTGTGGTAGGCTTTGAGCTTCTTGAAAGAATAGGCAGAAAGCGTGGCTTTTTAGTTTCTGGCGGAGAGATAAATACCGAAAGGGCAGCCATTACAGTTATGGACGAGTTCAGAAACGGTACTCTCGGCAGACTTACTCTTGAAAAGCCAAAGGGGTATTGATATGACGCTCAGCGAGTTTGACAACGAGATAAGAAAAGATCATAACGTGGTGTGCGGCTGCGATGAAGCCGGCAGAGGTCCTCTTGCAGGAGATGTGTTTGCAGCGGCTGTGATATTTGATAAGGACACAGTTATAGAGGGGATAAACGACAGCAAAAAGCTTACAGCGAAAAAGCGTGAGGAGCTTTTTGATGAGATAATGGAAAAAGCAGTTGACTTTTCTATACAGACCGCAACAGTGGAAGAGATAGAGGATATAAATATACTTAACGCCGCAATGCTTGCAATGAAAAGAGCGGTGGAGGATATGGACACAAAGCCTGACGTTTGCCTTATCGACGGGAACAAGACCCCTGAGGGGCTTGAATGTCCTGCCATAGCGGTGGTAAAGGGAGATGCCAAAAGTCAGGCAGTGGCGGCGGCTTCAATTCTTGCAAAGGTCGCAAGGGACAGGTATATGGAGCAAATGGCTGAACAATATCCTGAGTATCGGTTTGAGAAGCATAAGGGCTATGGCACAAAGCTCCACTATCAGATGATAGACCAGTATGGACCATGCGGTATACATAGAATGAGTTTTCTCAAAAAGTATTATGCAAAGAAAAATGGGCATTGACCATACCCAGCGCCGAAAGGCGGGCAATATCGGGGAGGACGCAGTTTGCGGCTTTCTTGTAAGACACGGGTATGAGATAATAAAGAGGAATTTTACCGTCAGAGGCGGTGAAATAGATATAATCGCAGAGAAAGCGGATATCATAGCCTTCGTGGAGGTCAAAACTAGGGAGCATGGCTCTCTTACCTCCGCTGAAGAGGCTGTTGATCCGGTCAAGCAGCGGCGTATCGTTCAGACAGCACAGGCTTTTTGTAAGGGGATTTTAGAGCCTGTGTGCTGTCGGTTCGATGTTGCGGCGGTGGAGCTGGAGAACGGCAGAGTCAAAAAGCTGAGATATTATGTGAACGCTTTTGATGCAAGTATGAAATAAAGACCATGGGTCGGATATGCCGAACGAACTGTGTCTGTAGGGGCGAACACTGTTCGCCCGTGACGTGGAATGTTAGACGTTATCTGAACAAATGGTCTGTAAATAGCCGACACCTGTCGGACATCTAAAACAAGAAGGGTTGTTGTTTATGTTTTACAAAAGTACAAGAAACAGCGAAGTAAAGGTTTCGTCTGCACAGGCGATAGCACAGGGCATTTCTGAGGACGGCGGTCTTTTCGTTCCGTCTGAGATACCTGCCATAACACTTGATGATATCAAGGCTCTTGGCGAAAAAAGCTACGCTGAGAGAGCATTTTTCGTTTTCTCAAAGTACCTCACAGATTTCACAGAGGCTGAGATACGCTACTGTGTAGAGGGTGCTTACAACACAAAGAATTTCGATACTGACAATATTGCAGAGCTTGCTCACCTTTTTGACGGCACTTATATGCTCGAACTGTGGCATGGTCCAACTTGTGCATTTAAGGATATGGCTCTCCAGATACTTCCATATCTGCTCACAACTTCTATCAAGAAGCTTGGCGTTGACAAGAAGGTAGTTATCCTCGTTGCTACATCAGGCGACACTGGCAAGGCTGCTCTCGAGGGCTTCAAGGACGTTGAGGGTACAGAGATACTCGTGTTCTATCCTGAGGACGGCGTTTCAGCTATGCAGAAAAAGCAGATGACAACTCAGGAGGGCGGCAACGTCGGCGTTTGCGCTATCAAGGGCAACTTTGACGACGCTCAGACAGGTGTTAAGACTATCTTCACAAGCAAGGAAACTGCCGACAAGCTTGCTGAGAACGGCATGATGTTCTCCTCTGCAAACTCTATCAACTGGGGCAGACTTGCACCACAGATAATCTATTATGTATCTACATACGCTCAGCTTGTTGCTGACGGCGAGATCGAGCTTGGCGACAAGATAAATATAGTTGTTCCAACAGGCAACTTCGGTAATATCCTTGCAGGCTACTATGCAAAGCATATGGGCGTTCCTGTTAATAAGCTTATCTGCGCTTCAAACGCAAATAACGTCCTCACAGACTTTATAAAGACAGGTATTTATGACAGAAATCGTCCGTTCCATACAACTATCTCACCTTCTATGGATATCCTTATCTCTTCAAACCTTGAAAGACTTCTCTATCACCTTAGTGGCTCTGATGACGCTCAGATAAGAGAGTGGTTCGGCAGCCTTTCTAAGACTGGCAGATATGAGGTAACAGACGAAGTGAAGAAGGCTATCGCTGACGAGTTCTATGCAGGCTGCTGCGACGATGAGCAGACAAAGGCTTGCATTAAGGAGATCTATGACGAGTATTCATACACTTGCGACACTCACACAGCCGTTGCAGTGAAGGTGTACAAGGACTATGCGGCTGCTACAGGCGACAAGACAAAGACTGTTATCGCTTCAACAGCAAGCCCATATAAGTTCTCAGGCTCTGTTCTCGCAGCTATCGGTAAGGATACAAACGCTGACGAGTTCGGTCTTGTTGACGAGCTTGCCGAGGTTTCAAAGATACCTGTCCCTGCTTCACTTGCTGCACTTAAGGATAAGGAAGTAAGATTCACAAAGGTAATCGACAAGGCTGATATGAAGGACTACATCTACTCAGCTCTGGGTATTTGATATGTACCCGTCCGACTATTGTCGGGCGGAGGTCAGCGCACAGCGTATGTCCACTGACCATGGCGAGGGGAATTAGCCTCTTGCCTTGAATGTCTTGCACTCTGTTTCGTCACAGCAGTTAGGGTCGGTGCAGGTACAGCCTACATTGATCTTGCCTGCGGTACATTCGCAGTTGTTGCTGTTGTAAACGCAGTTGTCTACGTTGCAGTGGATACCGTAAATTCTATCCTTCTCCATTTGTACATCGCTCCTTCTGCAGCTTTTTGCTGCAAAAGTAGTATGTGCATGAGTGGTCGGGATAATACATGAAGTTTCTGGAATGGAGGAAAAACCGTGAGCCTATTTGCCATTGCCGACTTGCATTTGTCGCTGGGTACAGATAAACCAATGGATATATTCGGTGGCTGGTCTGACTATGTGACAAAGCTTGAAACAAACTGGCAGAACAAAGTTCGTCCTGAGGATACTGTGGTGATACCGGGTGATATCTCGTGGGGAATGAATTTTGAGCAGTCGAAAAAAGACTTCGAGTTCATAAATAAGCTCAACGGCAGAAAAATAATATCCAAGGGCAATCATGATTATTGGTGGAACACCAAGAATAAAATGGATAAATTTTTCGCAGAAAACGGTTTTGATACCATAAATATCCTGCATAATAATCATTACAGCTATGATGGCTACGGCATATGCGGAACGAGAGGCTGGATAAGCGATAATGGTGAACCTGCAGATCAGAAGGTTCTGGCAAGGGAAGCAGGCAGACTTGCACTCTCTATCGAGTCTGCGCAAAAGGCAGGCTTAGAGCCTGTGGTGTTTTTGCATTATCCGCCGCTTTTCGGCAATAGCTGCAATTATGATATGCTTGAAGTGCTTCATAAATACGGCATAAAAAAGTGTTTTTACGGACACCTTCACGGAAGAGCCCACGCTTATGCAATAAACGGCACTCGTGACGGAGTGGAATATCGGCTTATAGCTAGTGATTTCTTGCATTTTGACCCATTGGACATAACGAAAATTGTGCAAAGTGACAATTTATAAAAAAATGCTGGAAATGACAATATATTTGTGCTATAATGTATAAGATACATTTATATAATGGAGGAATAATAAATGAGTTTAAAAGCTACAAACAATGTTGAAACCAATAAGTACGAGCTTGAGATCGAGATCTCTGCTGAGGATTTTGAGGCTGCAATAGAGAAAGCTTATCTTAAAGCAAGAAAGAATATCGCTATGCCTGGCTTCCGTAAGGGCAAGGCTCCTAGAAAGCTTATCGAAAAGGAATATGGCGAGCAGGTATTTTTTGAGGACGCTGTAAATCTTCTGTACGCTCCTGTTGTAAACGGCGCAGTTGAAGAGTCAGGTCTGGAACTTGTTACTCGCCCAGAGGTAGAGGTAACTGAGATCAGCAAGGAAAACGGTGTAAAGCTCAAGGCAACTTGCATCACAAAGCCTGAGGTTGAAGTTAAGGACTATAAGGGTATAGAAGTTGAAAAAGTTGTCAATCCTGTAACTGATGAGGATATCAACAAGCAGCTTGACGCTCTCAGAGAGAAGAATGTAACAGTTGAAACTGTTGACGACAGAGCTGCCGAGAACGGTGACGACGTTGTTATAGACTTCGAGGGCTTCAAGGACGATGTTGCTTTCGAGGGTGGTAAGGCAGAAGATTTCACACTGTCACTTGGAAGCGGTCAGTTCATTCCTGGCTTTGAGGATCAGATCGTTGGTCACAACGCCGGTGAGGATTTCGACATCAACGTAACATTCCCTGAGGAGTATCAGGTAAAGGAACTTGCAGGCGCACCTGCTGTATTCAAGATCAAGCTCAAGAGCATATCAAAGAAGGTTATGCCTGAGCTGGACGATGATATGGTAAAGGATTCAACAGAGTTCGATACAGTTGACGAATACAAGGCTGACGTTAAGAAGAAGCTTGAGGAAGCTAACGAGAAGCACGCTGATTCTGAGGTAGAGGCTAAGATATTCGATAAGGTCATCGAGAACATGACAGCAGAGATCCCACAGGTTATGTTTGACAACAGAGTAAACGAGATGATCAGCGAGCTGGAGCAGAGACTTGCACCACAGGGCATCTCACTTGATCTCTATATGCAGTATACAGGTCAGACTATCGACACTGTAAAGAAGGCATATGCTGAGCAGGCTGAGAAGCAGGTCAAGCTCAGACTTGCACTTGAAAAGATCGCAAAGCTTGAGAATATCGAGGTAACTGAGGACGAGCTTAAGGCTGAGTTCGATAAGCTTGCTGAGGCTTACAAGCTTGACGTTGACCAGATCAAGCAGTTTATCCATGATGACGACCTTAAGAAGGATATTGCAGTTGGCAAGGCTGTTGACATTATCAAGGACGCAGCAGTTATAAAGTAAGATAATTTATGCTTTCGCCCGCATGACCTTATGCGGGCGAAAATAGATTAAGGAGGCAATTTTATGGCATTGGTACCTTATGTAGTGGAACAGACAAGCAGAGGCGAGAGAAGCTATGACATTTATTCCCGCCTGCTCAATGACAGAATAATCATGCTCTGCGACCAGATAGATGACGCAGTGGCAAGCGTAGTAGTGGCACAGTTGCTTTATCTTGAGGGACAGGATCCTGAAAAGGATATCGACCTTTATATAAACAGCCCTGGAGGAGTAATCACTGCCGGCATGGCTATCTATGATACTATCCAGTATATCAAGTGTGACGTGTCAACTATATGCATGGGTATGGCTGCTTCAATGGGTTCATTCCTGCTTTCAAGCGGCACAAAGGGTAAGAGATTTGCTCTGCCAAACAGTGAGATACTCATTCATCAGCCTCTTATCGCAGGCGGCGGAATTTCTGGTCAGTGTACAGATATCAAGATACATTCTGACCACATGGTAAAGACCAGAGAGAAGCTCAACAGGATACTTGCCCAGAACACAGGCAAGCCTATCGAGCAGATCAACATCGACACTGAGCGTGACAATTATATGACAGCTCAGGAGGCTCTTGAATACGGTCTTATCGACAAGGTAATAACTAACAGATAGGTTCGGTGAAATAAATGGCTAATGATACAATAAGAAAATGCTCGTTCTGCGGCAAGCCTGAGGACAAGGTTAGAACACTTTTTTCAGCAGGCACGAGCCACATTTGTGACGAGTGTGTACTTTATTGCTATAATGTTCTGGCTGAGCAGGAGGGACTTCCTACAACTAAGCAGCGTGGCAAGGGTAAAAATGCAGCTGACAGCGGTATAACCCTTAAGAAGCCTGCGGAGATAAAGGCAGTTCTTGATGAGTATGTTATCGGGCAGGAGGAAGCAAAGATAGCGCTTTCTGTTGCGGTATACAATCATTACAAGAGAATCTTGTCACTTAATGACGATGATGATGTAGAGATACAGAAAAGTAACGTTTTGCTTCTTGGACCAACAGGAACAGGAAAGACTTTGCTTGCACAGACTTTGGCAAGGCTTCTGAACGTGCCTTTTGCTATTGCTGATGCTACTACGCTCACAGAGGCAGGCTATGTAGGTGACGATGTTGAAAACGTGCTTACAAGGCTTATTCAGGCGGCAGATTATAATGTTGAAGCGGCTCAGAACGGTATTATTTATATCGACGAGATAGATAAGATATCAAGAAAATCGGAGAACGTTTCTATCACAAGAGATGTAAGCGGTGAGGGCGTACAGCAGGCGCTTCTTAAGATAGTAGAGGGCTGTGTGTCCAATGTGCCTCCACAGGGTGGCAGAAAGCACCCGCATCAGGAGTTCATACAGATAGATACTAAAAACATTCTGTTTATCTGTGGCGGAGCTTTTGAGGGACTTGACAGTGTTATCAAGAAGCGTACAGAGTCATCATCACTTGGTTTTGGCGGAAAGGTCAAGAGCAAGGAAGATGATAACAATGTGATGAAGAGGGTAGTACCACACGACCTTGTGAAGTTCGGTATCGTACCGGAGCTTGTGGGCAGACTTCCTGTTATCACGGTCCTTGACGAGCTTGATGAGGACGCACTTTGCAGGATCTTGACAGAGCCAAAGAACTCGCTTATCAAGCAATACACGAAGCTTTTCAAGCTTGACAACATCGATTTTGAGATCACAGAGGACGCAAAGCGAGAGATAGCCAAGAGGACTATTGAAGAAAAGACAGGAGCAAGAGGACTTAGGGCGATAGTTGAGAAGATACTCACAAAGCTCATGTTTGAAGCGCCATCTGATGATGAGATAGTTGGCATAAAGATTACGGCTGAATGTGTTCGTGGCGAAGCAGAGCCTGAGATAACTCGTGCGGTAAGCTCGGCCAGAAAGAAATAATAGTACAAATCTTTGTACAGATAAATGAGAGGTGGAGTATTCTGCCTCTTTTTTTGTTGCATTTCTGCATTATCCGCACATTATTTATTTGTTTAACAAACCATGTAGGGGCTGGCGCCCTCGACAGCCCGCTTTTTGGACGTTACATCTTGTGATTTATTACACAAACTTTGAGAAAACGCTCAAATTGTGGTAGGGACGAGCATTGTTCGCTCGTTTCGGTCGCTTGCATAAATTTGTCACAATCAAAAAAATTCGACACTTCGATATCGGGACGTCGGGGGCGCCGTCCCCTACATTTTGTTGTTTACGATACGAGTTCATGAAGCTAATGGGCGACACTCCCCACTTTGACCGCTTTTTCCCTTGAATTATGCGGAAATATGTGCTATACTAAAGAAAATACACTATAGGGGGTATCCATATGAATGAACTTATCCAACAGTTTATTACTGACGAAGTCACTGCTCTCACTTACTCCGACCTTTGGAACTTCGTCAACTCCAACTCCATTTGCCGTGGTACTTTCGAGGGCAATAATCACATTATCATGAAAATCTCCTCTAATCAATTCATTATTTATCGCATTTGCCTTGGTATGGAAAACACCAAATATCAGGAAGCTGTTCTTGTTGCAAAAACCTACCTGCTTAAAAAGATAAACAGCATGGCTTATCAGCTTCATTTAGAGGATATTCAGAACATTTTAGACTAATTGCTTTTTAAGGAGATCATAAAATGAGTGTGCCTTTGGCTGAACGAATTAGACCCAAAACCCTTGATGATATTGTGGGACAGACCCACCTGTTAGGCGAAAATAAACCTCTCAGGCGTATTATCGAAAGCGGTAAAATACCGAATATGATTTTTTATGGTCCGTCAGGTGTTGGCAAAACTACGGTCGCAAGAATGATAGCAAATAATGCTAATATGACTATGCATAAGCTTAACGGCACAAGTGCTTCTATTGCTGATATCAAGCAGATAGTTGCTGAAACTGAAACGCTCAGCGGCATTAATGGTATCTTGCTTTATCTTGACGAGATACAGTATCTTAACAAAAAACAACAGCAATCGCTTCTTGAATACATTGAAAACGGCAAGATAACTCTTATCGCTTCTACCACTGAAAATCCGTATTTTTATGTGTACAATGCTATAATCAGCCGTTCAACTGTGTTTGAGTTCAAGCCGCTGACTTCGGAGGAGATCTTGCCTGCAATAAAGCGTGCTTTTCAGCTTATGGCTGATGAGTTGGGGCTGAAACTGCGTCTTGAAAATGGTGTGTTGGAGCATATCGCAAGGGGCTGTGGTGGTGATGTGAGAAAGTCAATAAATACAGTGGAGCTTTGCATACTTTCGGCAGATAATGACGGTGAAAAGCTCACCGTGAACCTTGATAATGTGAAGCTTCTTACTCAGCGTAGCAATATGCGCTATGACCGTGCAGGCGATGAGCATTATGATATTCTGTCGGCTTTGCAGAAGTCCATAAGAGGTTCTGACGAGAACGCCGCACTTCATTATGCCGCACGGCTTATTGAAGCAGGGGATATCATTTCTCTGTGCAGACGGCTGCTTGTTATCGCAAGTGAGGATATAGGACTTGCGTATCCTATGGCGGCGGTAGTGACGAAATCCTGCGTTGATTCGGCATTGCAGTTGGGACTGCCTGAAGCAAGGATACCATTGGCGGAAGCTGTGGTTCTTCTTGCCACTGCTCCAAAATCAAATTCTGCTGAATCAGCAATAGACGCAGCTTTAGCAGATGTTAGAAATGGTGATTTTGGAGATTATCCACGGCATTTGCAGAATAAACATTTTGACGGCGAGGGCGCAAAAGTGAAAGGACAGCACTATCTTTATCCTCATGACTATCCAAACCATTGGGTAAAACAGCAGTATCTGCCTGATAAGCTTGTGGGGAGGACTTATTATCAGTATGGTGAGAATAAGACGGAGCAAATGGCGAAAGCGTATTGGGAGAAGATAAAGAAGTGAGAAATGGAAAAAAACGAAAAGAGCGAAGCAATTTTGCGGCAGTAAAACCTATTCTCCACAAAAATTAATCGCCGCAGGCGATACCTTAATTCCTCACTCCTCACTCCTCATTCCTCACATTCCTCACTATAAAAAATTTTCGTTGACATCAAAAGAAAAATACGCTATAATAAAAGAGAACGGAATGTCCGTAAAATTTTATGATGGGAGTAATTTCGATGAAAATAATGGATACTATCGGCTTTGTTGAAAATGTCGATAAAGAAGTCGGCGAAGCAATGGAAGCCGAGCTGGCAAGACAGAGAAGAAATCTTGAGCTTATCGCAAGCGAAAATATCGTTTCACCTGCCGTTATGGCTGCAATGGGTTCTGTGCTTACTAATAAGTATGCTGAGGGATATTCTGGTAAGAGATATTATGGCGGCTGTCAGTGCGTTGACGTTGTGGAGGATATAGCTGTTGAAAGAGCCTGCAAGCTTTTCGGCGCTAAGTATGCTAACGTTCAGCCACATTCCGGCGCTCAGGCTAACACTGCTGTCTATTTTGCTCTTCTTAAGCCAGGTGACACTGTTATGGGTATGAGCCTTGACGCTGGCGGACACCTTACACACGGCTCACCTGTAAACCTTTCAGGTAAGTATTTTAATTTTGTTCCTTACGGCGTAAATGACGAGGGCTATATCGACTACGAGGCTCTCTACAAGCAGGCTAACAAGTGCAGACCTAGACTTATTGTTGCCGGTGCAAGTGCTTATCCAAGAGCTATCGACTTCGAGAAGCTTTCTGAGATAGCAAAGGCTGTCGGTGCATATCTTATGGTAGATATGGCACATATTGCAGGACTTGTTGCTGCAGGCTGTCATCAGTCACCAGTACCATATGCTGACATTGTTACAACAACAACACATAAAACTCTGAGAGGACCAAGAGGAGGACTTATACTCACAAACAACGAGTATATAGCTAAGAAGATAAATTCTGCTATTTTCCCAGGCACACAGGGCGGTCCTCTTATGCACGTTATCGCTGCAAAGGCAGTTTGCTTTGGCGAGGCTCTCAAGCCTGAGTTCAAGGCGTACGGTGAGCAGATCGTAAAGAATGCACAGGCTCTTGCAAAGGGACTTCTTGACAGAGGATTCAATCTCGTATCAGGCGGCACAGACAATCACCTTATGCTTGTTGACCTCAGACCTTTCCACATTACAGGCAAAGAGTTTGAGAAGAAACTTGACGAGGTTTACATCACTGTAAACAAAAATGCTATCCCTAACGACCCTGAGAAGCCATTTGTAACAAGCGGTGTAAGAGTTGGTACAGCGGCAGTTACCACAAGGGGACTTGTTGAGGAGGACATGGACGTTATTGCAGAGTGTATGTATCTCACAGCAACAGACTTTGACAATAAGGCTGATGAGATCAGAGAAAAGGTAAACGCTATCTGCAAGAAATATCCACTTTACGAATAATTGTACGGATCTATATACTGTTGATACACAAAGGGAGCGGCTTAGGCCGCTCCCTTTTTCTCAATAATATATGAATAAATCTCTCTTTTGGTTGATTTTTAACAGAGATCGTGTTATAATAATCTTTTAGAGTATAATTAAAAGGTGGGATATACTTTGCCAATTAAAATACCAAATGACCTTCCTGCGTTTCAAACGTTGGAAAATGAGAATATATTCGTTATTCCCGATGACAGAGCCGCTCATCAGGACATTCGTGCCTTGAAGATCGCTATTGTCAATCTCATGCCTGACAAAATTGCGACAGAAACGCAGCTTCTGCGTCTTTTGAGCAACACACCTCTTCATGTTGACATCGACCTTATTCAGATGAGCAGTCATATGTCAAAAAACACCTCTTTGGAGCATATGCTCGCTTTCTACAAGAACTTTGACGAGGTGAGTGATAATCGTTATGATGGTCTTATAATCACTGGTGCGCCTGTTGAGCAAATGGAGTATGAAGACGTTGATTACTGGGACGAGCTTTGCAGAGTTTTTGAATGGTCAAAGACCAATGTTTTCTCAACTATCCACATATGTTGGGGCGCTCAGGCTGGACTTTATTATCATTATGGCGTTCCAAAATATCCTTTGAAAGAGAAGATGTTTGGCAATTTCAAGCACCATATCGACTATCCCGAAAGCATTATTCTTAAAGGCTTTGGAGATGTTTTCCATTGTCCGCACTCACGCCATACTGAGGTGCGTCGTGAAGACATCGAAAAGGTGGACGACCTTATAGTGGTGGCAGTGTCAAACGAGGCGGGTGTGCATCTTGTTTCAGATAAGACGCAAAGACAGTTTTTTCTGTTCGGCCACTGGGAATATGATCGTGAGACCCTTGCAAAAGAGTATTTCAGAGATAAGGAAAAGGGGTTGCCTATACAGATACCATATAGCTATTTTCCTGACGATGATCCGGAAAACAAGCCTATTTTCAATTGGAGCTGTTCGGCTAATCTGCTTTATTCAAACTGGCTCAACTACTGCATTTATCAGAAAACGCCATATGATCTTAACGAACTTGAGCCACTGGGGACTGCACAATGAAGAACGGAAGACATATAGCTGAGTTTTACGGTGTCGGAGTAATGCTCGCAATAGTGGGTGGCTATCTTGACGCTTATACCTACATCAGTCGTGACCACGTTTTTGCAAATGCACAGACAGGTAACATGGTGTTGTTGGCTATCAATATCAAAGAGGGAAGCTGGCTGAAGGTCTTTCTTTATCTCATGCCTATACTGTCCTTTATGCTTGGCGTGCTGATAGTGGAAGCTGTGAAGCTGAAATTCAATGAACACCCGAGGATACATTGGCATAGGATCATAATCGGTGTGGAGCTTGTGGTGCTGACTATTGTGGGATTTATCCCTGCCGGTACGCTTAACACATTGGCGAATATCCTAGTTTCTTTTACCTGTGCAATGCAGGTCGAGGGTTTTAGGAAAATGGACGGAAAGCCTTTCGCTACCACGATGTGTACTGGCAATCTTAGAAGCGGTACGGATAATCTGTTTCAGTATTTGAAAACTAAGGATAAGCAAAAGCTTAGTAATGCAATGCAGTATTATGGTATAATCCTTTGCTTTATAGGTGGAGCGGCAGTGGGTGCATTTGTCACAGAATTGCTTGAAACTAAAGCGGTGTTTGTTGCTTTGACAGGTCTTGTTATCGCACTCTGCATTTTAAGAAGCGACGACGATAAATTAGCAGAAGGTAAGTGACAATCACCGAGCGAAGCCTTGTCAGGGCTTGAGGCATAGATTGAATATGCGTAAGCCAGACAGTAAAATAAGAAAATCAAAAAATAAAGCAAAGCAGTGCTTGAGAAAAATCTCAGCACTGCTTTTTTCTATTTCATTTTGCAAAATATCTTGCAAGGAACAAGGTGATATGGATATCCAAATAATAATTGCAAAAAATATAACGTCACAAAAGCGAAACTGATGTTATCTGACTGCTTTTGATTGAATGTTGTTAAAACTCACAAACATCTTATTCATAATTTAAAAAACGGCTCAAAATAATGCTGCGTGAATGATTTTGAACGGAATTGCTTGACTTTTGGTGTGCGATATGTTACTTTATTATCAGAAACAATCAATATCGTTCAATTGACGTCAAAAACATTTTTGAAATTTGAAAAGGTGATAAAATGCTTACAGAGGAAAGGTACTCTATTATATTAGAGAGAGTCAAGCAGAATAAAAGTGTGAAGCTTCTGGAGTTGTTCGAGCTTTTAAAAGCTTCTGAATCAACGATACGCCGTGACTTGACGGTGCTTGATGAAAGGGGTCTTTTGAAAAAAGTTCATGGTGGTGCTATATCTGCCGAGGAACATTCTTTCAATCCGGAGGAACAGGACGTTGAGTCAAAGTCAAAGCTTTTTACCGATGAAAAGCTTGCAATTGCGAGGTTTTCAGCATCTCTTGTGGATGACGGTGATTTCATTTTTATCGACGCCGGAACGACTACAGGCTATATGATAGACTTTCTGCCAGATAAGAAAATTACCTTTGTGACTAACGCTTTCGTTCATGCCAAAAAGCTTGCTCAGCGTGGCTTTAAGGTCTATATGCCGGCAGGGGAGATAAAGCTCACAACGGAGGCTATCGTTGGTGCTGAATGTGTCAGCAGTCTGCAAAGCTACAATTTCACCAAAAGCTTTCTTGGAGCAAACGGAATTTCGTTGTCAGGTGGTATAACAACACCGGACAGAAACGAGGCAAGAGTGAAGTCTACCGTGGTGTTAAACAGTCAGACTGTTTATATTCTTGCAGATCACTCTAAATTCGATCAGATATCTGCGGTCACTTTCGCTCAGCTTGGACGTGTGAAGATAATCACCGACAAGCTTCAAGACAAAAAATATCTTACAAAAGCAAATATCAAGGAGGTAATGTAAAATGGTATATACTGTAACATTCAATCCTGCTATCGACTATGTTGTTCATACAGGGGAAATGAAGCTTGGGTCTACCAACCGCTCAGATAGGGAAGAGATGTATTTCGGTGGCAAGGGTATAAATGTGTCTATAGTTCTTAGAGAGCTGGACATTCAGTCAAAGGCACTTGGCTTCACTGCAGGCTTCACAGGTGAAGCTATCGAGAACGGATTAGCGGAAATGGGAATTGATACAGATTTTGTTCATCTTAAAAACGGTAATTCCCGTATAAATGTGAAAATAAAATCTGCTGAGGAAACAGAGCTAAATGGTCAGGGTCCTGATATAGATGATGAGGCTGTGAATAAGCTTTTTGCAAAGCTTGATAAGCTTCAGGACGGAGATACGCTTATACTCGCAGGAAGCATACCTGCCTCGCTGCCTTCAGATATCTATGAGAAGATACTCGAAAGGCTCGCGCACAAGAATATCAGAACAGTAGTGGACGCAACAAAAGACCTGCTTCTCAATGTGCTTAAATATAAACCTTTCCTTATCAAGCCTAACAACCACGAGCTTGGCGAGATGTTCGGAGTGACACTCACTAATGATGAGGAGATAGAAAAATACGCACGTAAGCTTAAAGAAATGGGTGCTGTGAACGTGCTTATCTCAATGGCAGGGGACGGCGCAATGCTTATTGACGAAAACGGTGAAATACATCGCTGTGGAGTATGTAATGGTAAGGTGAAAAATTCCGTTGGTGCAGGCGATTCAATGGTGGCAGGCTTTACCGCTGGTATATTGCATGGCGATTATGAATATGCTCTTAAACTTGGCACAGCCGCTGGCGGTGCGACTGCTTTTTCTGATGGGCTTGCTCAAAAAGAAAAAATCGCAGAGCTTCTTGAAACGCTATGAAAAAATATAGGAACGCGGAGCAATGGCAGTTTCAGGTGCAACTTTTGCTGCTCCTGTCGGAAATGTTCCATCAGGCTTTCTTGGCGCATTGCCTGCAGGTTTCCTTAGGAAAGTTACAGAATAGTCTTTACAAATATAAGAAAATATAATATAATAATGTTAACAATCATAAATAAATTAAGTTTCAGAAAAGGAGGGATTTATTATGGTATCAAAGGTCGTAAAAGTAGTAAATGCAGAGGGACTTCATATGCGTCCGGCAGGTATCGTTGCAAAGGCTGCTAAGGAGCATCCTGAGTGCGAGATCATGATGAAAGCAAACGGCAAGAACATCAAGGCTAAGGCTGTTATGCAGATAATGGCAGCAGGTATCAAGAAGGACACTGAGGTAGAGATAATCGTAACAGGCGAAAACGAGCAGGCTGTGCTTGACGAGTTCGTTAAAATGTTTGAGGACGGTTTCGGCGAATAATTCCTTATATCTCCCAAAAAAATTCAGACAAGACCGTAGCGTAAACTGCGGTCTTTCTGAGTAATATGACGTTGTAAAAAATCCAAAAGAGAGAAATACATATGGACAAAAAATATCTTTTACTACTTGCACAAAAATTTCCTACTATAGACAGTGCCGCCAGCGAGATAGTAAATCTATCTGCAATACGCAGTATGCCAAAGGGTACGGAATACTTTTTCAGCGATATCCACGGGGAGTATGAAGCCTTTTTGCATATGCTAAAAAGCGCATCGGGCATGATAAAAAACAAGATAGACCTGACCTTAGGAAAAACAGTTTCCTCGGCAGAGCGTGAAGCCCTTGCCTATCTTATCTATTATCCCGACAAGCAACTAAAGCGTTTGCGGGATAAAAACAGGCTTTCAGACGAGTGGCGCAGACTTACTATCTATCGTCTGATACTTGTTTGCGAGGCGGTGTCGGCAAAGTATACACGTTCGAGAGTGCGAAAGAGCATACCAAAGGATATGGTCTATATACTTGACGAACTGCTTAACGTCACTGATGATGTGGTAAAGGAATATTACTATGACGAGATAATCACCACAATTCTTGACACTGGAATCGCAGACCGCTTTATAAAGTCCCTTTGTGAGCTTATACAATCTCTTGCTATCGACAAGCTGCATATTATCGGAGATATATATGACCGTGGTCCAAGAGCAGATATTATTATGGACGAGCTTATGAAAATGCACGATGTCGATATACAGTGGGGCAATCATGACATTTCGTGGATGGGTGCGGCTTCAGGTAATCTCGCTCTTATTGCAAATGTTATCCGTATCTCCATGCGATACAATAACTTTGACGTTCTCGAGGACGGCTATGGATTAAATCTTCGTGCGCTGGCGGTCTTTGCAGGAGAAACATATAAAAACGATGAGTGCGCAATTTTCATGCCACAGACACTTGATGATAATATCTATGACCCGGTTGATGCAAAGCTTGTGGCAAAAATGCACAAGGCTATCACAGTTATACAGCTAAAGCTAGAGGGGCAGCTTATCAGGCGGCACCCTGAATGGAAACTATCTCACCGTGACCTTTTCAGCATGGTGGACTTCGCAAATGGCACTATAACAATAGACGGGCAAGCTCATAAGCTTCTTGACGGCAATTTTCCTACAGTTGATCCTGCCGATCCTCTTGCGCTTACCGAAGGCGAAAATGAGCTTATGACGATTCTTGCAAACTCGTTTATGCACAGCGACAGGCTCAACACACATATGCGTTTTTTATATTCAAAAGGCTCAATGTATAAGACCATAAACGGCAATTTGCTTTTCCACGGCTGTATCCCTCTTGATGAAAATGGAAAGCTTCTGAGCTTAAGTATAGCAGGAGAGCAGTATTCGGGTAAGGCAATGCTAGATAAGCTTGACGAAATAGCCAACAAGGCGTATTTCTTACAGCCTTGTGAGGAGAAAAGCAACTGTGCAGACCATTTGTGGTATCTGTGGAGCGGCGCACGTTCGCCTCTTTACGGCAAGGACAAAATGGCGTTTTTTGAGCGATATTTCCTTGAAGATAAAAAGCTTCACAAGGAAAATTATAATGCCTATTATCACTTCTCAGAGAAGCCTGAGATATGCGGAAAGATACTTGAAATGTTTGGGCTTGACCCACAGCGTGGTCATATCATAAACGGTCATGTACCTGTTAAGATAAAAAATGGCGAAAGCCCTGTCAAGGCAGACGGCAGGCTGTTCGTTATTGACGGTGGTATCTCAAAGGCTTATCAAAAAGCCACCGGTATCGCAGGCTACACTCTTATTTATGATTCCCACAGCCTTAATCTTGCGGAGCATAAGCCGTTTATTGCAGGAGAGAGTGAGCATACTCCTGAGATACATATGGTGGAAAGACTTGACCGTCGGGCAAACATTTCAGATACCGACAAGGGAAGGGAACTGCTTTTGCAGATAAACGATCTCCGTGACCTGTTGGACGCTTATCGCTCTGGAGATATCAAAGAAGGTTATAAGGTATTTTAGACGTTCTGAAAGGAGCTTAACACATGGAAAAGGGAGAACTGAACTGGGCTGTTATCGGCTGTGGCGTTATCGCAAACGAAATGACAAAGCTTAGGAAAGAATGGGGACTTAAATATCCTAAGGAGATATGGTGATATCCACATAATGATATAACAAACCAAAAGGCACTGACTTCAATTGGAAGCCAATGCCTTTTTTATCTCTTGTTTTGCTGTGAAAACAAGTACAAATTATAGTACAAATAAATTACAAGTACAAAAATATGTACGTTTATCACACGAATTCAGAGCATATATTTTTGTAACATTCATTGGTGGAATAGACCCATTTTGTGAGCCTGCCGCTGGTGATGAAATAGTTTATCTTTGAGGGAAAAACGCTGTTTTCAAATACGTCTACGATAATGAGCTTGACTTTCATTTTTTCGGGGATAAGAGCTTTTATGTAAACACTTGCTGCCTGCCCCACACGCACATTTTCTCTTGGTTCAGCAAGTCCTGCAAGGTTCGGAGCAAGCTCTATAAAAATACCGTATGGTTCAATGGAGCGTACTATCCCACCTACAGTTTCTCCTGTGGAGAACAATGCTGCATTTTCTTCCCATGTGCCTAAAAGTTCCTTGTGAGAAAGGCATATCCTGTCCTCGTCACAGCTTTTTACCACAGCATATATGTCCTGACCGTTGAAAAATCTGTCGTTTGGGTGGGTGATGCGTGAGACGGATATGGCGTCTATTGGTATAAGTGAAGGAAGACCACAGCCTATGTCAACAAAGCACCCGAAAGGCTCAAGGTGTGTTACCTTTGCCGGTATAACGTCCCCTGATGTGAGGGTACTTATATATCGTTCAATGCACTCTTCTTGTGCAAGACGCCTTGACAACCTGCATATGACCTCGCCCTTTTCGTGAACAATATCTGTCACCTTGAAGCATACCGTTTTGTTTACCCTAGAAAGTAATGCTATGTCTTTTGTTTTGCCTTCTTGTATTCCGATCGCTCCCTCTGATCTTGGGATTATTCCTTTGCCAAAGGGAAGCTCTACTATTATGTTGTGTTCGCTGTCACAAAGCACAGCATGACCCTCCAGTATCAATCCCTGAGCCATTGCCTCAGCCATTGTTCGTTCGCTTTGAAGATAATATCGGTTTTCAGGGCTATTGAAGATCTTGCCCTCAGGTAAATATTTTTTCATTATTTTGCCTCTTTCCCCACAGATTTTTTTAAAACAGCAGGATCTCTGTGGTTGATCCATTGATTTTGTTCATATTCTGCACATATTTTATTTGTGATAATTGTGCGTGAACTCTTGCTGATACAGTAAATTAATATTCAATGTGCTGAAATATTAGTACAATTTTTATATTCTTTGCTTCAAATTATAAACAAAAATCAAAAAAACTATAAAAAAGCTTGACAAATGCAATTGTGCGTGTTACAATAGTGTAGTAATTTGTAATCAGTTTGTAACTTTCTTAACCGTTATCGTTACAGATTGATACATAATTTTAATCGACCGTAATAAAATTAAATAGCGGCACAGACATGACCGCCGCTAATTAAAAGAAAGGGTGTGAATTGGCAATGCAGCGTGTATGCGTTGTAAAGCCGTATTATTAATGGATCATTCAACAAGTTTTATTTCAGCAAAGAATAAGTCACTGAAAGTTATAGTGATGTTTATTGCAGCGCTTATGACATTTTTGGTAATGACAGAGGGATTTAGTGCCGATGCTGCTGCGGCAAAGCTTTCGACTCCTAAGATGACCGCTCAGATAAACTATGGAAGTGAGTTCACTCATCCGTATAACAAGCAGACAAACACTATCAAGGTGCATTGGAGCAAGGTAAAAGGTGCTTCAAAATATGAGCTATACATCAAGGGTGGCAAATATAAGAGTTGGAAGAAATACAAGACAGTCAAGAACACGAACTGCACTGTTACAGGTCTTCAGAGAACGACTTCATATCAGTTCAGAGTAAAGGCTGTAAATGGCTCTGCCGCTTCTGCTTACTCAAAGACACAGACAATAAAGACAGCAAGAATGGACTTCAATAAGGCAGGCTGGGAAGCAATGTGCCGTATAGTTTATCATGAGGTTGGTAAGATGTCAGGTTCAGAGTGGGATAAGCCTATCGTTTATGTTGCAGATTGTGTTGCAAACCAGTATGTTGCCGCAAAGTACACAAAGAATGCAATGTGGAAGTCCTACTATGCAAGATATAACAATGTTCAGGATATTATTTATAGGAGCGGCGGATTTATGTCATCTGCACAGCTTTCAAGGGACGGAGCAAATTATTCAAACGTTTCCAGAAGAGTAAAGCAGGCTGTTTTTGGTGCAGTATATGGCAAAACTCACCTTAACGGTATTGCTAATGACTATAATGTTTACTTCTGGTGCAACAGAAGCTACAAGACAAACAGCAGTAAGATAGCCTACTCGTTTAAAATTCCTTGGGGTTATTTCAATGTTTGGAGAACCTATTGGGGATAATTGTAATACTATTATAGAATTATGTGAAAGAAGAGCAGAACAAAGCGTCTGCTCTTTTTTCGTTGACAAGAATGTAGCGGTGTGGTAAAATAAAGTTGATAAAAGCAGGGAGGGATCAGAATGCTTGTGGGTGCGGTCGGCTATAATTATCGCCATAGAAAAGATTTTATTATGGATTGCCCTCACGGGGTGGGCTGTCCCCTTATATTGCTCATAAAAGAACCATCGGTGTTCGTTATAAATGGTATCGAGCATAGGGCAGAGAAAAATTCTTTTATCCTGCTTTCGCCAGATACCCCTGTGAAATACCATGCCGCAGAAGAGTTTTATACCGATGATTGGCTGTATTTCAATTATGAGCAGGGCGATAATGAAAAATTTGAAAGGCTTGATGTTCCAAAAGACACACTGGTATACCTTGGAAATATCGATGAGCTTAGTCAGATAATGCGTTCGGTAGCATATGAGTATCAGCTCATGAAAGAGGGGCATGAGGAAGTAACACGGTGCTATATGGAGATCTTTTTGTTAAAGCTTGCAAGACAGCTAAAGTGTACAGACAAGAAGTCCTGCATTATTACTGACAGGAACAGCCGCTTTATGCAGCTCAGAGCATACATATACGCAATGCCTGAGGACATTGCAGACGTAGGCAGCATGGCATGGGATATGGGTATAAGCAGGTCAAGTTTTCAGCATATGTATAAGAAAATGTTTGGAGTGAGCGTCATGACAGACGTTATAAGCGCACGAATGGAAAGAGCCAGTCAGCTTCTTGCAACGACAAATCTCAGCGTAAGGGAAGTGGCTGAGAGGTGCGGTTATACTAATGAATATGGTTTTATGAAGCGGTTTAAAATGCACTTTGGAAAAACTCCAACGGAGTTTCGGAGTATGCTCTGACAACAGCGGATAAACTTTAGACGGCATAACAAAAGAGGTCAAGGAATGTGAAATGTGTCCTTGACCTCTTTTATGTTATTTTATTCTTCAACAAATACAGCGGCCGAGCCTTTAATAATGAGCTTTCCGTTTTCAAGGCTTGCGCCATGACCTACTGTATAAATTATCTTGCCATTGACGTTTTTGATCTCTGTCGTTTCGTCCTTTGGATTTATGACCGCAAGTATGCTCTGTCCCTCGCCCTTACGTCTGTATACCAGAGGATATCCGCTTGACAAAAACTCTATCTCGCCCCTGCTTTGCAGTGCAGGATTTTTCTGCCTGAAGCTTATAAGCCCTTTGACTTCGCTTCTAAGTGATGTGCTGTCCTTGGATTGGCTTTCAGCGTCAGGTCTGTCTTTACTGCTGTCCAGCGGTACATAGAGCATTTCAGCCTTAGCTGATGAGAAGCCTGCATTAAGCCCCTTGTTCCACTGCATAGGCGAACGTGAGCCAGTTCTGCCATAGCCACCCTCAACTGATGTCAGATTCTCCACATATCTCATGCCTATTTCGTCACCATAGTAGATAAATGGTGCGCCCGGCATTGTGAGCAGGAAAGCAAATGCAACACGCATTTCGTCTGTATCAAGGGTTCTTGCAAGTCTGTCCATATCGTGGTTGCCTGACGGGATACAGATAAGACCCTTGCCGTCTGTCTTGGCATAATTGGTTTTGTATGCTTCAACAAATTCTTTAGCCGAACCCTTGCCACGCTTTGAGAAATAAGGCTCTTCACAGCGGAAAAGGTCATTATAATGTGACGGACCAAAGTGCAACAGAAAGTCCATATGGAAGCCACCAATTATTGACTTGTCAGGTTCTCCCCACTCTGATACCATAGCGGCATATGGGAACTCCTTGTCAAGAAATTCTCTTACGTTTTGCCAAAGTGCGATAGTGCCTTTGCCGTTCTCGTCATTCTTTACAAGAGAGCCTGCCATATCCACTCTGAATCCGTCTGCACCGGCACTGAGCCAAAAACGCATTATATCCTTGAGAGCCTCAAGTGTAGCTCTTGGACCTTCGTCATTCATAGACTGCTGCCACTTTTTATCAGGATCAGGCTTATAATAGCCGTAGTTAAGTGCAGGCTGATGTGAGAAGAAATTCACGGCACAAGAGCCGTCCCTGTCGGAGATACCACGGATACTAGCCATGCCGTCAGGCTCTACCCATATGCTGTCTGTCCACACATAGCGGTCTGTGAACTCGTTTCTCTCGGCTTTCATTGATTCCTTAAACCACTTGTGGGTAACGGCAGTATGACCAGGTACAAGGTCGAGGAGGACGTGCATATCACGCTTGTGAGCTTCATTAAAAAGCTCAACCAAGTCCTCATTAGTGCCATAACGTGGAGCGACTGTGTAATAGTCCTCAACGTCATAGCCTGCATCGCCAAAAGGTGATTTGAAGCATGGGTTTATCCAAATAGCGTTACACCCCAGCTCGCAGATATAGTCAAGCTTTTCTGTAATACCCTTGATATCACCGATACCATCTGAGTTTGTGTCATTGAACGATTGTGGATAGATCTCGTAGAAAACTGCGTTGTCAAGCCACTGTGGCTGCTTTGTCATGATAATTCCTCCTGAATATCGTCAGAATATATTTATTAGTCTTCCATGCCCTTCATGTATTCCACGAACTGCTTTGCAACTCTCGGTGAACGTCCTGCTCTCGAAAGCGCATAAGCCTCAGCCTTTTGAAGCACCTCATCAATAGGAGTTTTAAGCTCATATTGCTTTGCAAGTTTCTCAACTACATCAAGGTAAATCTTCTTGTCAGGCTTCTGATATGTGACAGTAAGTCCAAAACGGTCTGACAGTGAAAGAAGCTCCTGCATAGTGTCTTTGAAGTGTATCTCGTCACCTTCTCGTGAGGAGAACGTCTCGTGTACAAGATGTCTTCTGTTTGAGGTAGCATAAATGCAGAGATTGTCCGCAGTTGATGAAACGCTTCCTTCGAGGATAGCTTTCAGTGCCGCAAAATCATCATCGTCTTCTGTGAATGAAAGGTCGTCTATGAAGATAATGAACTTCAATGGATTTTTGCTTACCGTTTCTACAATGGCTGGTATCTCATGGAGCTGCTTCTTTTTAAGCTCGATAAGTCTGAGACCCTTGCAGGCATATTCGTTTGCTATGGCCTTGACAGTTGAGGACTTGCCTGTACCGCAGTCACCATAAAGCAGAACGTTGTTGGCAGGCTTGCCTTTCAAAAGCGCAAGAGTATTGTTGATGACCTCCTGACGCTCACGTTCGTAATTGTGCAGGTCGGAAAGCTTTATATCGTCAGGATACTCCACCGGAACTATCTTGCCGTCTTTTATGACAAATACATGATACTGAGAATAGATGCCGTAACCGTACTGACCGATAGCGTGTATCCTGTCGGCATATATCTGCGAGAAGTCAAGCTTTTGTGTAGCATATCTCGGCAGAAAGCCGTCATAGTCTATCTTTGAGATTATTTCGTCACTTGGTATCTGTGAAAGCTCCTCGATAACGGCAAGCTCGTTTGCAAGACATTCCTCCAAAAGCGCACCTGTCTCCTTGCCTTCTCCCTTTTTAAGCATAAAAAGGTTTTCATTTTCAAGAACCAGCTTGAGCATATATTCTGTAAGATTATCCGAATATGCAAAAAGCTCAGCCACAAAATCTGAGTATTTTTCTATAGCCATGTCGCTGTCAGATTCGCATACAGCAAGTGTTTCAAGTAGCTTTTCAAAGACAGGAACTTCATGTAAGCTCTTGAATATTACTAATGTGTGTGCCTGACGGCAGAGTGCCTTAAAATCGTGCATTATGAACACTTCTTTCTTCATATTTTATATTTATTCTTTATTATACAACATATCATTACTTTTCGTCAACATCTACATTGCACGATTTTAACAAAAATCATTACCGCTTTTTGTAGCTTAAAGCAAAATATTTTTGCCCGTTATGATTTACTTTTGTTTTAAAAAATGCTATAATATTATAATAGACCATTATAGAAATAAAAGGAGAAATGGATATGACGGACAAAAACGTATCTATCATGAATATCGGCAGTATGGGTTATCTTCCACAGGTATTCAAAAAGATAGAGAATGAAAAAAAGCTTAACATTGTTTATTTGGGTGGCTCGATAACAATGGGCTGTAATGCTACAAAGACTGAGTTAAGATATGTTGACCGCAGTGCAAAATGGTGGCAGACGAATTTTCCTGACGCTGAGATAAGCTACTTCAATGCTGGTATTGGTGCAACTACCTCGCAGTTTGGGGTGGCAAGAGTGCAGGAACACGTCCTTGACAAACAGCCAGACCTTGTTTTCGTTGAGTTTTCGGTAAACGACAGCAGTTCGCCCCTATTTATGGAAACATACGAGAGCCTTGTAAGACGTCTGCTGAAAGCTGAGAGCGTCAAGGCGGTTGTGCTTATAAACAATCTTTTTTACGATACAGGCACAAATGCACAGGGTATACATAACGCTATCGGTCTGCACTATGACCTGCCTATCGTCAGTGTAAGAAACTACATTTTCCCTGAGATACAGCTTGGAAACGTTTGTCTTGCAGACTACACAGCGGATATGCTCCACCCTACAGACTTAGGTCACAAGATGATAGCTGATCTTATCTGCAATCTGCTTGATACAGAATATTCATACTATAAGAAGCTTGGTGCAGAGAAGAAGCCTTCACTCCCTGAGCCATTTACAGCAAGCAGATATGAGGACGCACAGCGTTTTCAGAACTATAGCTGTTCGCCCGTTATGGAGGGCTTTGAGCCTGATACTCATGCGGCAGAGCAGTGGAGCGATCCATTCAAGGGCGGTTGGATAGCTCACAAGCAGGGAAGTTGTATTAAATTCAACGTGAGTGGAAGTATTATAATGCTGCAATACAGAAAGACTATCAACAAGCCTGCGCCTGTTGCATATGCTGTCATAGACGGTGACAGGCAGAACAAGGTTCTTCTTGACGCAAACTTTGACGAGGATTGGGGAGACCTTTGCTGTCTTGATGAGATATACAGCGGAGCAAAGGGAGAACACACCGTTGAGATAGTTATTGACACAGAGGGTAAAGAAAATAGCGATTTTATGCTTATTTCTGTCATTACAGCAAACAAATAGAAACGTAAACAAGTGAAAAATTTTACTCGAATCTATTGACTTTATGACATAACGATTGTATAATAAATATATATTATTAAATTAGGAGGCATTCTCTAATGAACGATTTTTTCAAAATTGCTGACAAGTACCTCAAGCCGGTAACTACTGGTGCAGGTGTTGTTCTGGGTCTTGCAGTTACATATGCAGCAGGAAGCTATCTTTCAGGTATGAGCAAGCTGTATGGCGGTTTCTACACATTCATGTATGTACTGTTCTGGATAGCATTTGTTCTTCTTGTTATCTGCGGTATCTATGCACTTTTCAAGAAGTATGCAGGTTCTGTTCCACAGCAGAACGCTCCACAGCAGACATATGCACAGCCACAGGCTCAGGCCGCACCACAGGGTGAAAAGTTCTGCCCTACTTGCGGAGGCAAAGTTCCGGCTGGAAATCAGTTCTGCCCTAACTGCGGCAACAAGATAAACTGATCTTAAAGTTTTGCAGATAAAACGCCCTTGATTTTCAGGGGCGTTTTTTTTGTTAGAAAACGCATAAAAGTATGCCAAATGGGGAATAAATATGTGCAGTTTGGAAAAAGTGAAAAAATCTCACGAAAACACTTGACAAACTGATAGGAATTTGATATAATAATTAAGTCGTTGCAGGACGATATGAGTTATTAGCTCAGTTGGCAGAGCATTTGACTTTTAATCAAAGGGTCCGGGGTTCGAATCCCCGATAGCTCACCACTAGGGAAATATCCTTAGTCAAGATCACGCCTTACTTTGTTAGGGCGTGATTTTTTATGTCTGTTATATGTGATGATAAATGGACAAGCAAGTGGTGATGAGCGAGCGACATCAGGACGCCACTACACTGCATTTATCCAACAAAAAAAGCAGCCCCTGTGGACTGCTTTTTTTCAAGCTTTTAGCTTGATTCATATATGACAAAAAACTATCTGGTTACGTTAAATGCGCCCATTTGTGGATAAACAGCGCTTTCGCCAAGTTCTTCCTCAATTCTGAGAAGCTGATTGTACTTTGCAACACGCTCACTTCTGCTTGGTGCGCCTGTCTTTATCTGACAAGTGTTAAGAGCAACTGCAAGGTCAGCGATAGTTGTGTCTGATGTTTCACCTGAACGGTGTGAAGAAATCGCAGTGTAGCCTGCCTTATGAGCCATTTTGATAGCCTCAAGTGTTTCAGAAACTGAGCCTATCTGATTGAGCTTGATAAGGATAGAGTTACCGCAGCCAAGGCTGATGCCCTTTGCAAGTCTTTCTGTATTTGTTACGAACAGGTCGTCGCCAACGAGCTGCACCTTGCCGCCAAGCTCCTTAGTGAGAAGCTGCCAGCCCTCCCAATCTTCTTCGTCGAGAGCGTCCTCGATAGAGATGATAGGGTATTTTTCAACGAGTTTCTTCCAGTGTTCGATAAGCTCAGCAGATGTGAACTTTGTTCCGGCCTTTGGAAGAACGTACTCGCCCTTCTTTGAGCCTTTCCACTCGCTTGAAGCAGCGTCCATTGCTATCATGAAGTCCTTACCCGGCTCATAGCCTGCGTTCTTAACAGCTTCGAGTATATACTGGATAGCTTCCTCGTCGCTTGCAAGGTCAGGAGCGAAGCCACCCTCGTCGCCTACAGAAGTAGCAAGTCCCTTTGATTTAAGCAGTGCAGCCAGAGCGTGGAAAACCTCAGCGCACCAGCGGAGCGCTTCCTTAAAGCTTGGTGCACCAACGGGCATTATCATAAATTCCTGAACGTCAACAGTGTTTGCAGCATGAGCGCCACCGTTAAGAATGTTCATCATAGGAACAGGAAGTCTGTTTCCTGAAATGCCGCCGAGAAATCTGTAGAGAGGGATATCAAGAGAGATAGAAGCCGCTCTTGCAGCAGCGATAGAAACAGCGAGGATAGCGTTAGCACCAAGCTTTGACTTATCCTTAGTGCCGTCAGCCTTTATCATAGCCTTATCAACGGCATAGATGTCAGAAGCGTCAAGTCCGCAGACAGCGTCATTGATAGCAGTGTTGATGTTCTCAACTGCCTTTGTTACGCCCTTTCCGCCATATCTGCCCTTATCGCCGTCACGAAGCTCAAGGGCCTCAAACTCGCCTGTTGA
Organism: Ruminococcus sp. CAG:57; assembly: GCF_000435935.1. NCBI lineage: Bacteria > Bacillati > Bacillota > Clostridia > Eubacteriales > Oscillospiraceae > Ruminococcus > Ruminococcus sp. CAG:57. The sequence continues at coordinate 63,905 of NZ_FR890688.1, forward strand.
CGCACCGCTTGGTGCAGTGCCTCTGCCCACTGTTCCGTCTGCGAGATATACCTCAGCTTCAACGGTTGGGTTTCCTCTGGAATCCAGAATTTCACGTCCGATTACTTTTACGATCTCAAGATAGTTCATAATATAAGCTCCTTTTTAATATTATGCAGACTACCCGAACGCACCACCATTCGGGCTGATGACATTTCGCTCTTGTCATCATAGAGAAGTCTGCATGATCTATTCTCACGAGGTTAGTAGCTACTAACCACATTTATTTTACCACGCGCGAAGCCGTATGTCAATCTTAGTTAGGCATATCTAATATATTTTATAGGTATGCACAAAAGGTGTACTGCCTGCAGGCATGGCTATTGACTTTTTGAACAACAGATAAGCTTTGCGAAACTTTTCGTTTGTTATTATTGACAAGCTTTGTGAGAATATTCGTTTTGGACGTGATCTTATTTATGCTGAAAACAGCACAAAGCATGGTAGGGTATAGAAAAAAGCGGTGCAGAGATTGTTCTCCAACACCGCCTTGATTTATTTCTCATTTCTCATTTAACTCTGCAAGTGCATTCGCCATTTTTAAATCGCTATCTGTGGTTATCTTGAAATTCAATGCGTCCCCGACGACAAGGTATATATCCTCATTACAAGCTGTAAACACAGAACAAGTGTCCGTCAGCTTTTTATTTTGCTCCTCGCTAAGCGAATAATAATTCCTTCTCAGATCCCCAAGTCTGAAAGTTTGCGGAGTTTGCGCCTGATAAAGCTCGCTTCTGTTAAGCGTTTCCCTGACCTTTTCACCGTCAGATCTTATTATGGTATCAGCCGCAGGCATATAAGTTCCGCAGGCGGAATGTTCCCTCATCGCCTCGATATTGTCCTTTATTATTTTCTCCGTCACAAATGGTCTTACAGCGTCATGGGTGAGTATTATGTCCCCCTCATTCTCACCATGTTCAGCGACTATTGCCTCAGCTATGTTCATTACAGTGCCGTTTCTGTCAGGTCCGCCGTCTATGACTCTTATACGCTCTTTGTCTATCCCGAAGCGTTCAAAAAGCTCGTTAGTGTATTCGTGCCAGTCAGGTTTTATGCCTACATAAACCATATCTATCTCTTCCACTGCAAGAAACGCTCTCACTGTTCTGACGATAACAGGCACTCCGCCTATCTCTATAAACTGCTTTGGTATAACCGCACTTTTTACCCTAGAGCCACAGCCTCCTGCAACTATCCCTGCAAATATCATTTTATCTTCTCCTCATATAAAAAAAAGTTCGGGACAGCCGTCCGCCCCGAACTTTATCGTTGTGTATTGAATTTACTTTATGCCGTATTTTTTCAGCAGAGCTTCGATCTTTGTGTGTGGGTCGATGACCTGTGAGATAGACTTGTCATGATTGAGTGATGCAATGAAGTAAGCAATGTACTTAGAGCAGTCTACCTCGTAGAACCATGGGCTTGAAAGCAGCTCAGGAGTTCTGTATGTGAGGTTCGTACCGAATACGCCGTCGATGATGCCGTCAGCATAAGCCTTGTTGAATGACTCAAGACCGTTTGTGAAAATAGGATAAGTAGCATAGCAGTAGATCTTGTTAGCCTTGCGCTTTTTAAGCTCTACAGCGATATCCAGCATAGACTCGCCTGATGAGATGATGTCGTCAGCAATGAAAACGTCCTTGCCGGCAACGTCATTACCCATATACTCGTGAGCAACGATAGGGTTTCTTCCGTCGATGATAGTTGAATAATCTCTTCTCTTATAGAACATACCGAGGTTTACGCCCAGAACAGAAGCGTAGTACATATTTCTGTTGATAGCGCCCTCGTCAGGAGAGATTATCATGAAGTGATCTTTGTCAGGTCTGAAATCTGAAAGGTTTTTAAACATTGCCTTGAGAACCTGATAGGAAGGGATTATGTTGTCAAGACCCATGAGCGGAACAGCGTTCTGTACTCTTGGATCGTGAGCGTCAAAAGTAAGGATATTTGAAACGCCCATAGACTGAAGCTCCTGAAGAGCAACTGCACAGTCAAGAGATTCTCTGTAGTTTCTTCTGTGCTGTCTGCCGCCGTAAAGGGAAGGCATGATGATGTTTATTCTGTGAGCCTTACCGCCTGCAGCCTGAATTATTCTTTTAAGATCCTGATAATGATCGTCAGGTGACATACAGTTTTCCCTGCCGAAATAGTTGTATGTGCAGCTATAGTTTCCTACGTCGCAGAGAATGAAAAGATCGTCGCCTCTGATAGATGACTTGATAAGGCCCTTGCCGTCGCCGGAAGAAAATCTAGGACAAACAGCCTCAACAAGGAAAGTATCCTTAACAAATTCGTTTTCATTAGCCCATTTTGTAAGATAACCGTCTACCTTCTTGCCAAGCTCGGAAGCGCCTGCCATAGCAATAAGACCAAGCGGTGCAACTCTTGAGTCATTGTCGAACAATACATTGTCAGCATTACCCATTATTATCATATCCTCCAATACTAATTGTTGTCTGACCTCAGGTCAGTACGAAACATACCAATATACATATATTATACTTTATAAATCCCGATTTTACAATAGCTTTTTTGCAAATAATAAATTTTTCTCACTTTTCACAAAAAACACACTGTTACTGCGGCACATTTAGACACAAAAATCAAGTAAACGTTTGCTGACTGCACGACAGGTAAACTTTTTTTGCATATATAAAAAAGTCCTTGCGTTTTTGGATAAAATGATATATAATAAAATAGAATAGGTATGTGTGCAGTATATTGCACACAACTGACAGAATTATTGAAGGAGTTAATGATATGACAAAAGCACAAAGATATTTCATGGAAATAAAAGATAAGAGAGTAGCGTTCATAGGCACGGGCGTAAGTCACCTTGAGCTTATAAAGCTTTTTCTCTCAAAGGGCATAAGATGCGTTGTCTGCGACAAAAAGACAGAGGACGAATTTGATGAGCTTATCTATGAGGAGCTTTCCGCAAAGGGCTGTGAGTTCTCATTGGGCGAGCATTATCTTGATATCATCTTCAACTGCGATATAGTTTTCAGAACACCTGGTATGTACTATAATGATGAAACTATCACAAAGGCAAGAAAAGCAGGCGTTGCCATTACATCAGAAATGGAAACTTTCTTTGACCTCTGCCCATGCAAGATATACGGCGTAACAGGTTCAGACGGAAAGACTACTACTACTACCCTTATCAGCGAAATGCTCAAAGCCGAGGGCAAGCGTGTCCATATCGGCGGAAATATCGGCAAGGCTCTTCTGCCTATCGTAGAAACAATGTCAGACAGCGATGTTGCAGTAGTTGAGCTTTCAAGCTTCCAGCTTATCTCAATGAGACAGTCGCCAAACGTTGCCGCAATCACAAACATCACTCCAAACCACCTGAACGTTCACGGAACAATGGAGGAGTATATCAGTGCAAAGGCTAACCTTATCGCTCATCAGAACGGATATTCAAGAACTGTACTCAACGAAGATAACGAGGAAACCATAAAGCTTGCAGACCTCGTAAGAGGAAAGCTTGTCACATTCTCTCTAAAGCACCCTGTTCAGACAGGCGCATATCTTAATGACGACGGTATGCTTTGCTACACGGAAAAGGGCAGAACTACAGAGATAGTGCACAAGGACGATATAAGGATACCTGGTATCCACAACGTTGCGAACTATCTCACAGCTATCGCCGCAGTATGGGGCGAGGTATCTATCCAGAGCATAGTTCAGGTAGCAAAGAACTTCGGTGGCGTTGAGCATAGAATTGAATTTGTAAGAGAGATAGACGGTGTTAAGTGGTACAACGATTCTATCGCAACAAGCCCTACAAGAGTTATCGCAGGACTTAATTCATTTAATCAGAAGCTTATTGTTATCGCAGGCGGCTATGACAAGAAGATACCTTTTGAACCTCTTGCAGAACCTGTGAACAGGAACGTAAAGATACTCATTCTTCTTGGTGCGACAGCAGACAAGATAGAAAAGGCTGTTACAGAAAGCCCGCTCTATCCTGAAAGCGGTCTTAAGATAGTGAGAGTAAAGACCCTTGAAGAGGCAGTCCTTACAGCACAGAAAATGGCTGAAAAGGGCGATGTTGTCACACTTTCACCAGCCTGTGCAAGTTTTGACCTCTATCCTAACTTTGAGGCAAGAGGCAGACATTTCAAGCGACTTGTGAACGAACTCTAATTTTATAAAAAGCAGGGATATGTATTATGGATACATTTGAGATACTGTCACAGCTTTGCTCTGCGGCAGGTGTATCGGGAGCGGAAGGCTCAGCGGCTGAGACTGCGGCAAAGCTCCTTGAAGAGTATGGCGAAGTCACCTTGGATAACGCTCTTGGCAGTGTTATCTGCAAGGTGGGAAGCTGGGAGGACGGCAAGCCTGTTATGCTTCTTGACGCCCATATAGACGAGATAGGCATGATAGTCACATATATCACAGAGGACGGTTTTTTGAAAATATCAGGCTGCGGTGGCCTTGATACAAGGCTTCTTTTGGCTCAGCAGGTGACAGTTTACGGCAAAGAAAAGCTCACAGGCATCGTGACTTCAACTCCGCCTCACCTTGAAAAAGACAGCTCTGTCGCACCTGACCTTGACAGCGTTTTCATAGATATAGGTTTCACGAGTCGTGAAAATGCAGCAAAGTATGTTTCCCTTGGTGACAGAGTGCTTATAGAAAACAAAGCCGAAAGGCTCGCAGGAAGCCGTGTGACATCCAAAGCAATTGACGACAGGTCAGGCTGTACGGCTATCCTAAAGACTTTGGAGCTTCTCAATGGTCAGCAGACAGCTTATAATATCGCAGTGTGCTTTTCAACTCAGGAAGAAGTTGGCGAGCGTGGTGCAAAAACAGCCGCCTTTGATATCAATGCAGACTATGCGATAGTGGTGGACGTTTCCTTTGCTAGGACTCATTATGAGAGCGAGGAAGAGTGCGGCATAATGGGCAAGGGAGCGATGATAGGCATTGCTCCGTCCCTTTCACGAGAGATGTCAGATAGCTTTATTAGCCTTGCAGAAGAAAAGGGCATACCATATCAGCTTGAAGTTATGAGCGGAAAAACAGGTACGAACGCTGACACTATCGGTGTGAGCGGAAGTGGAACAAAAGCCGTTACCATATCAATTCCAGAAAAGCATATGCACACGCCTGTTGAGATAGTGGATATAAATGATATTGATAATACGGCTCTGCTTATTGCAGAATATCTGAAAAGAGTGTAGATATTTATGTTGGATAAACTGAAAGACCTCTGCCTCCTTGACGGCATTTCAGGCGACGAGGGAGCGGTAAGAGAATATATAATAGATAAAATAGGTGATAAAGCTGAAATAAGGGTGGATAACCTTGGCAATGTCATAGCTTTCTGCAAGGGCAAAAAGACGCCTAAAAATAAGATAATGGTGTCTGCTCATATGGACGAGGTTGGCATGATAGTCACCTATGTGAATTCTGACGGTACGCTGAAAGTGTCATCAGTTGGCGGTGTTGACCCAAGAGTTGTTTTCGGCAGACGTGTCAAAATCGGCAGGAATAACGTCCTTGGCGTTGTGGGCGGAAAGGCTATCCATAATCTCACAGCTGAGGAGAGAAAAAAGTCTGTGCCTTTTGATAAGCTTACCATAGATATAGGTGTTGACAGCCGTGAGGAAGCCTTAAAGCTTGTGCGCCTTGGGGACAGTGTGAGATTTGTTTCCGATTTTGTAGAGTTCGGCGAGGGCTTTGTTAAGTGCAAAGCCATAGACGATAGAGCAGGCTGTGCAATAATGCTCAAAATGATAGAAGAGGGCGTAGAGTATGACACATATTTCACCTTCGTGGTACAGGAGGAGATAGGTTTGCGTGGCTCGACCTGTGCGGCGTTTACTGTTGCGCCTGATTATGCAGTGGTGCTTGAATCCACAACTGCTGCGGATATTCCATCGGCTTCTGGAGAGAAAAGGGTATGTGAGCTTGGAAAAGGTCCTGTGGTATCTTATATGGACAGACACACAATGTATGACCGTGAGCTTTATGAGCTTGCATTTTCTGCGGCAGAAGAAAAATGTCTGCCGTGTCAGACCAAAACAATGGTGGCAGGAGGAAATGATGCAGGTGCGATACACGTTTCCCGTGGCGGCGTAAAAACAGCCGCAGTGTCGCTCCCTTGCAGATATCTTCATTCGCCAAGCTGTGTGATAAATAAGGCGGACTTTGAGAACGCTTATGTTCTTACAAAATTGATCTTGGATAGGACTTATAACAAATGATCTATGAAACCAAAGAGATCAGCTCAGAACTGCTGAGCGGTCTTAAACCTAACAATTATACAAGGCGTATAAAGTCGCACTTTGCGGCATACGGCACAGGGTATGATTTTCTGCATTTCTATGCCGTTGAGGAAAGCGGAGAAAAGCTTGGTATCATATCAGTATTCAACGCCTCTATGATGATATCGACTTTCAAGGATAAGAGATTTGACGATAAGGTATTGGGCGAACTTGCAGGGTTCATTCTTATGAACAAGCCTGCTGCAGTGGAGTTCGAGGCGGAGTATTCAGATAAGCTTGCAGAACTTACTAAGACGGAGTATAAGGGTGACAAGCGTACGGAGTTCAGCTTTGTTGCGAAAAACGATATCCCGCCCCTTGATGTGAACGAGCTTCCAAAACTCGATGATGTTTTCAGGATACTTGCACCGTGTTTCCCTGCCATAAAAAATTCCTATGAACTGTGGCTGACGGATACTTCCCACAGAGTAAGAAGAGGACTTTCACAGTCATTCCTGCTGGGTGATTACACCACCGCCACCATACAGTATATCATAGATGGAGTGGCACTTGTGGGACACGTTGGCACTATACCCGAGGAGCGTGGAAAATTCCATGCAAGACAGCTTTTGTATTGGATAGGTGAAAAGCTCACACAGGACGGTTTTCAGGTCAGATTATTTGCAAGACCCCATAGAGTGAGCTATTATGAGGAGATAGGCTTTAAAGCCTGCGGAATAGATCTTGTATTGGAGAGAATTGAAAATGAATGAATGTATATTTGATATAGACCCAAAGCTTTTATCTCTTGCCGCCGAGGCAGAGAATGAGTGCAGGGAGATGTTTGAGAAAATAGACAGCAACGCCGAGTATAACGGACAGAAAGTGCTGAAAGCTTTTATCGACAATCGTGTAAGCGAGGGCTGTCTTAAAGGCACAACAGGTTACGGATACGGCGACATGGGCAGAGATACTATAGACAAGGTGTTCGCTCAGGCGCTTGGCGGCGAGGACGCTTTGGTAAGACACACTTTTGTGAACGGCACTCATGCACTGTCAACAGCGCTTTTCGGAGTGCTTAGAAGCGGAGACACAATGCTTGCCTGCACTGGAAAGCCATATGATACTCTTGAGGAGATAATCGGTATCAGAGGCGAAAAGGGCAACGGCTCACTTATTGATTTCGGTGTAAAGTATGAGCAGGTAGACTTGGTGGACGAGATGTACCCTGATTATGACGAGATAGCAAAGAAAGCCGTTGGCGCAAAGATAGCCTATATCCAGCGTTCAAGAGGTTATTCTCTCAGACCGTCACTGACAGTGGAGATAATCGGAAAGATAGCAGAAACAGCAAAGAAAGCTAATCCTGATATAATCGTCATGGTGGATAACTGTTACGGTGAGTTTGTTGAAAGAAAAGAGCCACTGAGCGTTGGTGCAGATATCATAATAGGCTCGCTTATAAAAAATCCAGGCGGTGGAATTGCTTCTACAGGCGGATATATCTGCGGCAGAGCAGACCTTGTGGAAAAGTGTGCCGACAGGCTCACCTGCGTTGGCATGGGCAAGGAAGTTGGTTGTTCACTTAATCAGAACAGAGAAATGCTCCTTGGCTTTTTCTTAGCACCGCAGGTGGTTGCTTCTGCTCTTAAAACTTCCGTTTTCGCCTGCCGTTTCTTTGAAAAGCTTGGCTATAAGACTCTCCCTGAAAGTGGCGAAACAAGAACTGATATAATCGCATCTATTCTTCTTGAAAACGAGGAAAACCTCGTGGCTTTCTGTCAGGGAATACAGAAAGGCTCGCCGGTTGACAGCTATGTTACTCCAGAGGCATGGGATATGCCGGGTTATGACAGCAAGGTTATAATGGCGGCAGGAGCATTCACAATGGGTGCGTCCATAGAGCTTTCAGCAGACGCTCCTATAAGAACGCCGTTTGCCGCATGGCTGCAGGGCGGTATCACATACCCAACAGGCAAAGCAGGCGTTATGCTTGCCGCACAGGAGATGTATAACAAAGGTTTACTTAGAATATAAAATTTGACTGGAAAGGAATGATATTCAATGGCAGAGATATTCAGCGTTACTGTCGAGGAGATAATCAAACAGCTTAATATGGAGATAATCTATGCTCCTGAGAACATCAGCAGCCTTGTTGTTACTGAGAATGATTGTAACAGACCTGGACTTCAGCTTATGGGATTTTATGAGTATTTCAATGCAGAGCGTGTTCAGATATGCGGAAATATGGAGTTTGCTTATCTTGCTTCACTTGACGAGAAAACAAGATATGAGAGGATAGACGCACTTTTTGCTACAAAGATACCGCTTTTTATCGTGGCAAGAGGTCATGAACTTTATCCTGAAATGGTTGAGATAGCCAAGAAATACGGCGTGCCTATCGCAAGAACGCAGGACAGCACAACAGCATTTATCGCCGCACTTATCGGCTATTTGAACGTTGAACTTGCTCCAAGAATAACACGCCACGGCGTTCTTATCGAAGTATACGGCGAGGGAATCCTTATCGTGGGAGAGAGTGGTGTTGGTAAGAGCGAGACCGCTATCGAGCTTGTAAAGAGAGGTCATAGACTTGTGGCTGACGATGCCGTTGAGATAAGAAAGACATCAAACAGAACGCTTGTCGGCTCTTCACCTGATAATATCCGTCACTTCCTCGAACTGAGAGGTATCGGTATCATCAATACAAGACGTCTGTTCGGTATGGGTGCTGTAAAGGTAAGCGAGAAGATAGACCTTATCGTAGAACTTGAGCCTTGGGACAGCACAAAGATATACGACAGAATGGGCGTAGACAACGAGTATACTACTATCCTCGGTATAAAAATACCTAGCCTTACCATTCCTATAAAGCCGGGCAGAAACCTTGCTGTTATCCTTGAAGTTGCTGCAATGAACAACCGTCAGAAGAAAATGGGTTATAACGCTGCTGCTGAACTTTTGCAGAATCTTGGTCTGCAAATGGACAAGAAAGACAAGGTCAAGAACTGGGATAATTTCTAAAAACACGCATATACTTTTTTTTAATAGGAGATAGATCATAATGCACTTACAGGGAGATATGCACACGCACACTATAGCTTCAACTCATGCTTACTCCACCATAACAGAGAACTGCCAGTGGGCTGAAAAATACGGAATGAAAGGCATAGCGATGACAGACCATGCCATGAAAATGCCCGACTCGCCACATATCTGGCATTTTGTCAATCTTGGCATACTGCCGAGAAAGATAAACGGGATAACCATCCTCAGAGGTATCGAAGCCAACGTCATAAGCGATGAAGGAGAGCTTGATACTGACGAAAAGCTGCTTTCAGGACTTGAATGGGTGGTGGCGTCTATGCACAGTGCCTGCTATACTCCCTCGACACCTGAGAACCACACTAAAAGCTGGCTGAAAGTCGCGCAGAACCCTCAGGTGGATGTTATAGGTCACTGCACCACCGCACCTTTTATGTTCGATTATGAAAAGGGCGTAAAGGCGTTCAAAGAGTATGGCAAGCTTGTGGAGATAAACGAAAGCTCATTTGCGTGCAAAAGGTCGCCCAGAAGAAATGTAGTGGAGCTTTTGAAGCTTTGCAAAAAGTATGAAGTGCCTGTGGTCTTTGATTCAGACTGCCATTTCTGTCAGCTTATCGGTCAAACACCGAAAGTGGCAAAGATAGCGGAGGAACTTGATTTTCCTGAGAAGCTTATCATGAACAGTGATTGGGAAAAGATAAGGGAATATGTTCTTGCGAAAAGACCAAACCTCGATATTTAAAACAATGAAAGGAGAAGCCCTCACAAGGGCGTTTTACAGATATATATGAATACACAAAAGCTGCTTGATCTTGCCTCAGAGCTTGAATGTAATGTTGTCTACAACGAGCCGCTTTCAAAGCATACCACATTCCGCACAGGCGGAGCGTGCACTGCAATGGTGGATATAAGCTCAGAGGAAAGCCTTGCAAAACTTGTTAGAGCCGCACACGAATGGAACGTAAGATATATTGTTGTTGGAAATGGCTCAAATCTTTTATTTGACGATAAGGGCTATGAGGGAGTGGTGTTCCTCATGGGTCAGTCAGTGGACGAGATAAAAATGATGAACGAAAACACCATATACGCCGAGGCTGGGTGCAGCCTTATAAAGCTGTGCAGATTCGCTCTTGAGCATAACCTCACAGGACTTGAGTTTGCCTATGGCATACCGGGAACTGTGGGCGGTGCTATATATATGAACGCAGGTGCTTATGACGGTGAGATTAAAAACGTTATAACCTCTGCGAACTCCGTGAGGGCAGACGGTACTGTACATACTACAGAGGCAAATAAAATGGCTCTCAGCTATCGCAGTAGTTGCTATCAGAAAAACGGCGAAGTCATAACCTCAGGAGTGTTCAGACTTGAGGCAGGAGCGTATGACGATATTCAGGACAAAATGGTGGAGCTTATGGGCAGACGCCGTTCAAAACAGCCACTTGAATATCCAAGTGCAGGCTCGACCTTTAAAAGACCTGAGGGACAGTTTGCAGGAAAGCTCATTGAGGACTGTGGTCTGAGGGGATACACAGTGGGAGGAGCACAGGTGTCTGAAAAGCACTGCGGTTTTGTGGTGAACAAGGGTGGTGCAACAACTGAGGATATTATGTCGGTGATAAGACACGTTCAGCACATTGTCAAAGAGCAGACAGGCTATCTTCTTGAATGTGAGGTAAAGATAATACCTTACAAGGAATAATTTAAATAGGGATCAATAAGTGATGATTTTTTTCAGCTTTGTAAGAAAGGAATGAACGTTATGCAGTTTGTGATAATTACTGGTATGTCAGGATCGGGAAAATCAAGTGCCGTGAATGTGCTTGAAGATATAGGATATTACTGCGTTGATAATATGCCGCCTGAGCTTATCCCAAAGTTTGCAAACATATGCAGTCAGTCTGACGGAAAAATAGACAAGGTAGCGTTTGTTGTTGATATAAGAGGCGGCGATCTTTTTCTGAAGCTTCAAGACACAGTAAAGCAGCTTCAGGGCGAGGACGTGAGTCTTAAAATACTTTTCCTTGACAGTTCAGATGACGTTATCGTGAGAAGATACAAGGAAACAAGAAGAAAGCACCCTCTTGACGAGGTGTCATATGGAAACATAAGAAAAGCTATTGAAACTGAGCGTGAGATATTAAGACCTATAAAAGCACAGGCTGATTTTTATATAGACACGTCAAGAAGCTCAACAGCTCAATTTAAGGAAAGGCTTTATTCCATATTCCTTGGAAACAACGAGTTTATGCATATTGATGTTCAGTCGTTCGGGTTCAAGTTCGGTGCAATGAGCGAGGGCGACCTTGTATTTGACGTAAGGTGTCTGCCTAATCCGTTTTATGTACCTGAGCTTAAGAACAAAACAGGTCTTGACAAGGACGTTTATGATTATGTTTTGAGCTTTGACGAAGCCAAAGTGCTTCTAGGCAAGCTAACAGATCTTATCGACTATCTCATACCTCTTTACGAAAAAGAGGGCAAGTCACAGCTTGTTATAGCGTTCGGCTGTACGGGCGGAAAGCATAGGAGCGTTACCTTTGCAGAAGCAGTTGCGGAGCATCTGAGAAAGCAAGGTCACAGGATAAGAATAACACACAGAGATATAAATAATCAGTAAGGCGGTTTGAAAGTTGGAGGACGTATCCTTTTCATACAGAGCAAAAGAAGAAATAATCAGCAAGATAAATTCAAAGCCAAAGGCTGACGTGTGCATGATGGGTATGCTCACGTACTGTAACTGCCTGTCAGATGATGAGATATCTTTTCTCACTGAAAACAAAGCGGTAGCAGACTTTTTTGTGTTGAACACTGGCAGGATAACCGGTAATGAAAACGCAGTGTTAGTCACAGAGCAGAAAAAGCGAAACGGCGTTGTGCTTTATGCTTTGGATATTCCTGCGCGTGAGGACAGGCTCATGCTTCTTGACTATTTCAGAATGGATAAGAGCAGGCGTTTGGAAGAAGCTGACCTGCCTAAAGAGAAGTTTTATCCACAGCTTGTGGCTGGTATATTTCTTGCCTGCGGTTCGGTGAACAATCCTGAGAAAAAATATCATATGGAGTTCGTTATGCCAACGATAGAGCTTTGCAATGATTTTGGTATGCTGCTTATAGATAATTACGATATCACTCCAAAGCACGTTGAACGTAAGAACGCACAGATAGTTTACATAAAAGAGTCTGAGAATATCATAGATATGCTTACTCTTATGGGTGCGCCTATGTGTTCGCTTGAACTTATGAACGTAAAAATGATGAAAGATATGCGCAACAAGATAAACCGAGCGGTGAACTGCGATAACGCCAATATAGAGAAGTCGCTGAAAGCAGCGGAAAAGCAGATAAGCGATATCGAACTTATAGACGAGACAGTGGGGCTTTATTCTCTTCCTGATAATTTGCAGGAGATAGCTGAGCTTAGATATAATAACCCTGACTTCAATCTTAAAGATCTTGGTGCAGCCATAGATCCTCCTATCTCACGTTCGGGGGCAAACCACAGATTGCAGAAGATAGCAGAGATAGCTGACAGGATAAGAGTTGAAAAAGGTCTTGCACTGAAAGAGGAATAAAAATGCCTGAGTTTGTACATCTACATCTTCATAGTGAATATTCGCTCCTTGACGGCGCCTGCCGTATCAAGGAGCTTGTTTTGCGTGTAAAGGAGCTTGGACAGAAAGCAGTTGCGGTCACAGACCATGGAAATATGTTTGCGGCAGTGGAGTTTTACAACGAATGTCTTGCTCAGGGCATAAAGCCTATAATAGGCTGTGAGGTGTATGTTGCACCAAGAACACGATTTGACAAGCTAGCGAAGATAGACAGTTCGCCTTACCACCTTGTGCTTCTGTGTGAAAACAACGAGGGTTATCAAAATCTTATAAAGCTTGTGTCGGCGGCATATACAGAGGGCTTTTACAGCAAACCGAGAGTAGATGTTGAATTGCTTGAAAAATACCACAAGGGGCTTATCTGCTTGTCGGCTTGTCTTGCGGGTGAGATACCTAGAAAGCTGACAAATGGCGATTATGAGGCTGCAAAGCAGACTGCTCTTAAATATCGTGATATATTTGGCAGGGATAATTACTTTATAGAGCTTCAAAATCATAAGTTTGCAGACCAGCAGAGAATATTGCCTATGCTTATAAAGCTTTCACGAGAAACAGGAATACCGATGGTCTGCACTAATGACGCACACTATCTCAGACGTTCAGACGCTAATGCGCAACGTGTGCTAATGTGTATCTCAACAGGCACGACACTAGACGACCCAAGCAGGCTTGAATTTCCGACAAACGAGTTTTATGTAAAGTCAGCAGAAGAAATGGCGGAGCTTTTTCCTTCTCAGCCTGAGTCGCTGGAGAATACAGTAAAGATAGCTGACAGATGTAATGTAAGCTTTGAGTTTGGCAAAACAAAGCTTCCGTATTTCCATATAGACGGTGTTTCAGATAATGAAAAGTTTCTTCGTGATATGTGCATGAAAGGGCTTTATAAACGTTATGAAAATCCTACAAAAGAGGCTTTGAAACGTGTTGACTATGAGCTTGACGTCATAACGAGAATGGGATATACTGACTATTATCTTATAGTATGGGATTTCGTGCATTATGCAAAGACCCACGGTATACCTGTTGGTTGCGGACGTGGTTCAGGTGCAGGAAGTCTGTGTGCTTATTGTATTGGTATAACAGGCATTGACCCGCTGAAATATGATCTGCTCTTTGAGCGTTTTCTCAATCCAGAAAGAGTTTCCATGCCTGACTTTGATATAGATTTCTGCATGGAAGGCAGACAGCGTGTTATTGATTACGTTGTGGAGAAATACGGCTCTGACCATGTGGCGCAGATTGCGACCTTTGGCACACTTGCGGCAAAGCAGGCAGTGAGAGATGTGGCAAGGGCAATGGGTCTGCCTTATCAGACCGGAGATATGCTTGCAAAGAAAATACCAAGAGGTCAGCCACTTAAATATTCCATAGAGAATATACCTGAGCTTAGTTCCCTTTATAAGACTGATATGAAGGTACGACAACTTCTTGATATTGCCATGAGCGTCGAGGGTATGCCACGAAACGTGTCCACCCACGCAGCAGGCGTTGTTATCACAAAAGAGCCGGTTGACTTTTACGTTCCTCTCTATTCTCGTGACGGACAAGTTTCCACACAGTATACAATGACAGTGCTTGAACGATTGGGACTTCTTAAAATTGATTTTCTCGGACTCCGTAACCTTACCATTATAGACCACTGCCGAAAGCAGGTGATAGAAACTCACCCTGATTTTGACTTGGAGAAGATACCTCTTGATGACAAAAAGGTATATGAAATGCTGTCACAGGGCAAAACGGAGGGCGTTTTCCAGTTTGAAAGTGCGGGAATGACCGCAACTGTCATGAAGCTTCGCCCTGAAAGATTAGAGGACCTTATCGCTGTTATCTCTCTTTACCGCCCAGGACCTATGGACTCGATCCCAACATATATCCGAAACCGCCATGAACCTGACAGGATAGTGTATAAGCACCCATTGCTCAAAGGCATACTTGAAGTGACATACGGCTGTATAGTTTATCAGGAGCAGGTAATGCAGATATTCCGCACACTCGCAGGATATTCATACGGCAGAGCGGATATCGTAAGGAGAGCAATGGCTAAAAAGAAAGCGGCTGTTTTGGAAAACGAGCGAAAAGCGTTTATCTACGGTGAGAAAGGGCAGTGCTGTGGTGCAGTGGCAAACGGTGTGCCCGCTAATGTTGCCAATGAGATATTTGACGAAATGACCTCTTTTGCAAGCTATGCCTTTAACAAATCCCATGCGGCGGCTTATGCAACTATCGCATATCAGACAGCGTATTTAAAATGTCATTTCTATAAAGAATACATGGCGGCACTTATGACTATCACGCTTCTTGACAGCACCGATAAGCTTTACGGTTATATTGCAGACGTGAGCAAAAACGGTGTGAAGATATTGCCACTTGATATAAATAAGAGCGAAAGCGGTTTTGTGGCAGAGCCTGAGGGAATACGCTTTGCACTTCTTGCGGTTAAGTCGCTTGGTGAGGGGGCTATCGACAGGATAGTTTCTGAGCGTAAATCAGGTGGAGCGTTCCGTTCGCTTCAAGACTTTTGTACACGAGTTTCGGGCAGAGATATCCACCTGAGAACAGTGGAAGCACTTATAAAGAGTGGAGCTTTTGATGGTTTTGGATACACCAGACGTGAACATCTCAATGCTTGTGAGGACATAATGAAAAGCGTAACTCGGTCAGACGGAAATGTGATTGAGGGTCAACTTGACTTGTTTGGCATGGGTGCTGCTTTGCCAATGGAAAAGAAGATAGAACGTTGCGGCGAGTTTGACGAACAGCAGCTTCTTGAATTTGAGCATGAAGCTCTTGGTATGTATATATCAGCCCACCCTATAGACCGCTTTGAGTGTGTGATTTCAGCCGCAAGGTGCGTAACCTCTGCACAGCTCATAAAAGCCTGTACAGACGAGGGCGGAATGGCTGATAAACGTTTCGCTGATGGGGCGGAAGTAGACTATGCAGGAATGGTCAGGGGCAGAAAAATGCTAAAGACCAAAAAAGGCGATATGATGTGTTTTGTGGAGCTTGAAGACAAGTTCGGAACATTAGAGATAGTGGTTTTTCCGTCAGTTTTTCAAACTATGGGAGGCCTTATAAAAGACAGAGCGCTTCTGCACGTCAAAGGCAAGATATCATGCAAAGAGGAAGAAGAACCTAAGATACTTGCGGATATGCTCGAGCCTGTCGATAGATTTTGCTCATTACAGCTTCAAAGGGATATTTGCGTAAGGCTTGTTTCAAGAGATGCAGAGGGCATAAAGGCTGTTAGAACTATAGCCGAGAAATACAGAGCACAGACTGGTTCAAAATTTGCGGTATTTTTCAGCGATATACGCAAAATGACAGGCATAAAGTCTGTTCATGCTGTGAAAATGTGTCCTGAACTGCTTGTCAAACTTGAAAACAGACTGGGTGCTGAAAACGTGGTATTTATGGACAGAAAAGGAGAATAAAAATGGAGCCAAGAACATATAAGGTAACAAAAATTGACGGCGATTATGCACATCTTCTCAATGTGGACACAGGCGAAGATCTTCTTATGGCAAGAGCGCTTTTGCCTGACGAAACAGACGAGGGAACAATGCTTCATTGGGAAAATTTCATTTATACGGTAATAGAA
Source organism: Ruminococcus sp. CAG:57 (assembly GCF_000435935.1). Classification (NCBI taxonomy): domain Bacteria; kingdom Bacillati; phylum Bacillota; class Clostridia; order Eubacteriales; family Oscillospiraceae; genus Ruminococcus; species Ruminococcus sp. CAG:57. The sequence continues at coordinate 80,428 of NZ_FR890688.1, forward strand.
TAAGTGTATTTATGAAATTCTTGTGAAAAGTATGGAAATCTGCACAGGAATGTGATATACTATATTATTATCGTGTTATCACGAAAAATTTTAGCGTGAAAACGCTTGAAGGAGTAATCAAATGGCTGTATCTTATAGTAGGGAAGAACTCGGCAGAGGGATATCTCTTACAAGAATATATGACAAGAAATTCAAGTCAAACTGCGTGAAGATAGCGTTTATATCACCGCTGAACGAAAAAACAGCCTGCGTCAATGCAATGCTTCAAACAGTGCTTGTGACATCGAATGCGGAGATACCTTCACGAACAAAGCTTACTTCCACACTCACCGGGCTGTATGGTTCGAGCATAGGTACTAACTGTGGCACTATAGGCGACTATCAGTCTGTCGGTCTGTCTGCGAGCTTTATCGGCGACGATTATACTATAGACGGCGAAGTAATATCCGTTCAGGTGGTAAGACAGCTTTTGAACTGTCTGCTCAGACCTCACCTTGTTGACGGAAAGTTCTGTGAGAAGTATTTTACTTTGAGAAAGCAGGAGCTTATCGACGCTATTGTTGCCACTGTCAATGACAAGCGTGGCTATGCACTTTTGCAGGCGAAAAAGGTCATATTTGAGGGCGAGCCTGCGGCTGTGTCTGCAATTGGAACTGTGGAGCTTGCTGAGAACATAACTCAGGAGGATCTGTTAAGACAACACAAAAAGCTTCTTGAAAGTGCAAAGATAGAGATAACCATATCAGGCGGCGGAAACACGGCTGCTGCGGAAAATCTTATAAGAAATGAAATGGCTGCTCTTATAAGAGTTTCACCTGTGGAGAAGATAGACTACAGACACAATTCACCTGCAAAGGCAGAGCCTGTTTATAGAGAGCTTAAAATGCAGGTAATCCAAAGCAAAATGGTCATGGCATTCAAGTCTGATTATGAGGATATCTACACCGCAAAGCTTTTCTGTATGCTTCTCGGAGCAACGCCTTTTTCAAAGCTTTTTGCAAACGTAAGAGAAAAGATGAGCCTTTGTTATTATTGTTCCTCTGCATATGCCGACAGAAAGGGCACGCTTTTTATTGATAGTGGCGTTGAAAGCTGTAACATAGAAAAGGCAAAAAAAGCTATCGAAGAACAGCTCGAAGCCATATGTAATGGCGACTTCACAGAAGAGGAGCTTGAAAACACAAAGAAATCTCTATGCGGTGGCTTTAAGTCAAATTATGACAGCATATATGATATCATGGGTTGGTATGCTGCACAGAACACACGAAACACAGCTTTCACCCCTGAGGAGATAAACGAGCGGATAGCAAAGCTTACCCGTGAGGATATAATAAGCTGTGCAAAGACTTTTAAGCCTGATACTGTTTTCGTGATCAGGGGCGAGGAAGAGGAGGACTGTGATGAATAAGGAGATTGTAAAGAGCGAGCGACTGGGCGAGAGCTACAGCGTTTTTCATCACCCGTCAGGACTTGACGTGCTTGTGTGGAAAATGGAGGGCTTCACAACTACAGAAGCCATATTTGCCACAAAGTACGGCTCAATTTACAACTGTTTCAAGACCAAGGACAGCAAAGATTTCATCACTGTGCCTGAGGGCATAGCCCATTTTCTTGAGCATAAGCTTTTTGAAAATGAAGACACAGATGTTTTTGACTTATATGCAAAAACTGGTGCCAACGCAAATGCTTTCACGTCTTTTGATGAAACGGCATATACGTTCAGCTGCTCGGAAAACTGGGAGGATTCTCTTGAAATACTTCTTGACTTTGTTCAGAAGCCATATTTTACAGAGCAATCTGTGGCTAAGGAGCAGGGAATAATCGGTCAGGAAATAAAAATGTGTGCAGATTCTCCTGAAAGACAGTGCTTTTATAATCTGCTGAAAGCTCTGTATGTAAACCACCCTATAAAGATAGATATTGCAGGAACTGTTGATACTATTGCTGAGATAACTCCTGATCTTCTTTATAAGTGTTACTACACTTTCTATAATCTTCACAACATGGTTCTTGCCATTGCAGGAAATGTTGACGAGGATAAGGTCATGGAAATATGCGATAAAATGTTGAAGCCATGCGAGAATATGGAGCTTGAAACAAAGCTTCCTGATGAGCCTGAGAATGTAGCGCAGAAAAAGATATTTCAGAGCTTCCCTGTGGGTCTGCCACTTTTCAATATCGGCTTCAAGTGCAAGCCTTATGAGGGCAGAGAACTTTTCAAAAAGGCTGGAACAGCGTCAGTTGCGCTTCATCTGCTTATAGGCTCGTCTTCGCCACTTTATAAACAGCTTTTTGATGACGGACTGATAAATTCGCAGTTCGGCGTGGAAGTTTTCACAAGCGGTGGCGTGTTCTCGCCAATAATATCAGGTGAATCCCATGACCCCGAAGAGCTTTATCGCCGTTATCTAGCGGAGATAGAACGTGTAAAGACAGAGGGCTTTGACAAGTCGCAGTTTGATATGATAAAGCGTTCTATGTACGGCGAAATAGTAAGAGGAATGAATAATCCTGAAAGAGCAGCAGATTATCTTGCAGAAAGCTATTTTGAAAACTCTGACGCTTTCTATGAAGCACAGGTTCTTGCAGAAATGACTGTGGAGGATTGCGAAAACGCCGTAAGAGAAATGTTCGACCCTGAAAAGTCGTCTATCTCCGTGGTAGATAATAAGTAGGTATTTTGAGCTACAGGCTCAGTGAAAGGAATGATAAATTTATGACAGCATTGCAGTTTCTTGCCGACTCTACGGCAAATGACGCAATAAGGGAAAAACTCAGAGAGTTTCCGAACAGAGTTTATTTTCCCAATTTCGGAAAGGGTGACAATATCTTCAAAGAGGGTATTGATATCGACAGAGTGCTTTTTACAGTGCCAGGCACGAATTTCAAGATATATTGGTATGGTTTTTTAATAACCATCGGTATTCTTCTTGCGATGATATACGGCTTCAGAAGAATGAAGACCGTAGGCATCGACCCTGATAGAGCGACAGATTCCGTTATCGGCGGACTTATCGGAGCTATCTTTGGCGCAAGATTTTATTATATCATCTTTAATACAGAGGGCATGAAATTCTCAGAGTTTTTCGATATTCGTGACGGAGGTCTTGCTATCTACGGCGGACTTATCGGTGCGATAATCGTGGGTGGAATTATAGCAAAAGTAAGAAAGCTGAAGCTTACTGCGCTTCTTGATGTGGTCGCACCATGTTTTCTTATCGGTCAGTGTATCGGACGTTGGGGCAACTTCTTCAATCAGGAGGCTTTCGGTGCAAATACAAAGCTTCCTTGGGGCATGATAAGCAACACCACAATGGAATATATCTCAAACCATTATGACGAACTTGGCGGCAAAGTGTCGGCTCTTGACCCTATCCACCCATGCTTCCTTTATGAATCTATTTGGTGTCTTATTGGATTTATAATCCTGCATTTCTATCTTAAACACCGCAAGTTTGACGGCGAAGTATTCCTTATGTACACAGGCTGGTACGGTCTGGGAAGATTTTTCATCGAGGGTCTGAGAACAGATTCGCTCTATCTTGGAAACATAAGAGTATCACAGCTTGTTGCAGGCACTTGTGTTCTTGCTTCACTTGTACTTATAATCGTGTTCAGAGGTATCACAAAGAGAAACAGCGATTATAAACTGTTCGTTGACACTGAGCTTTCAAAGGCACAGCTTGAACAGTATAACAGCTACAATGATATCCAGAAAGAGAAGAAAGAACTTAAGCACAAGATAAAGGAAGCCAAGGATAAGGGTGAGAGCTTTATTGAGCTTCAAAAAGAATATGACGAAAAATTCGGCAAGCAGGCTCAAAAAGACAAGATTAAAGAAGCCGAGGAAAAGGACAAGGAGTCACACACCAAAGCTGAGACAGAGTATAAGTCTATCCTTGGTGACGATAACGACGAGGACCGCGAAGTAAAAGATACAGATGAAAAGGATACGGAGGAAGAATAAATGGGACAGATAATTGACGGCAAGGCAGTATCAGCCAAGGTCAAGGAAGAAATAAGACTTGAAACAGAGAAGCTTAAAGAGCAGGGCATAGAGATAGGTCTTGCAGTGGTCATCGTCGGTGATGACCCTGCTTCTCAGGTTTATGTAAGAAACAAGGAAAAGGCTTGCGAAACTGTGGGCTTTAATTCATTCAAGTATGCTCTCCCTGCGGAAACAACAGAAGAAGAGCTTCTCGACCTTGTCAAAAAGCTCAATGATGATGACAGAGTGGACGGAATACTCGTTCAGCTCCCATTGCCAAAGCACCTTGACGATAAAGTGATAATAAATAACATCAGACCTGACAAGGACGTTGACGCTTTCCACCCTGTAAATGTGGGCAAAATAATGATAGGCGATTACAGTTTTCTGCCATGCACACCTGCTGGTGTTATGGAGCTTATCAAGTCAACAGGCACTGACATTGCAGGCAAGGAGTGTGTAGTGGTTGGCAGAAGCAATATCGTTGGTAAGCCACAGGCTATGTTGCTTTTGCATAATAACGGCACTGTTACTATCTGCCATTCAAAGACAAAAGATCTTAAAGAAGTTTGTCAGAGAGCAGATATCCTAGTTGCTGCTGTTGGCAGACCAAAGATGATAACCGCTGATTATATCAAGGAGGGTGCAGTAGTTATCGACGTTGGTATGGATCGTGATGAAAACGGCAAGCTTTGCGGTGACGTTGATTTTGAGGACTGCAAGGATAAGGCTTCATTTATCACACCTGTTCCAGGCGGAGTTGGCCCTATGACCATTGCAATGCTTATGAGAAACACACTCACAGCAGGCAAGGCTCATCACGGCATAGGATAGTTGTAAAATTTCTGTTAAGACTATTTACAATTTGTCTGAAATAATGTATAATATATGAGTTGCTTACTGCAACATATCCATGCAACAGAATATGGGTCACGCCCGCAAGTGGGAAAGTTACCTGCCATATTCTTTTACATCGGAAATATTTTAACGAAAGAGGTACAAAAAAATGCTTAGAAAAGACGAAAAGACAGCTGTTATCGAAGCTAACAGAACTCACGAAACAGACACAGGTTCACCTGAGGTACAGATCGCTATCCTTACAAAGAGAATCAGCGACCTTACAGAACATCTTAAGACACACAAGAAGGACAATCACTCAAGAAGTGGTCTGTTCAAGATGATCGGTAAGAGAAGAAATCTTCTCAACTACCTCAAGAAGAAGGATATCGAAAGATATAGAGCTACTATCGAAAAGCTGGGTATCCGTAAGTAATCATGTAACTGACATCAAGGCAGAGGCATTTATTGCCACTGCCTTTTGGTGTTTATTTGAACTGTTGGTGAAAGGTAACTTAGCATTAAACAGAATGTATGAAGCTCGTATGTCCTGTTTATTGCTAATGCTTTCACCATACAGAAAAAACTAAATTTCTAAAATGGAGGAAAGACAATGTTTGAGAATTTCAAAACTTTTGAAACGACATATGCAGGCAGACCTGTAGTAGTCGAAACAGGTAAGACCTGCGGACTTGCTAACGGCTCTTGCTGGGTAAGATACGGTGAAACGGTTGTAATGGCTAACGTTACAGCTTCCGCAAAGCCAAGAGAGGGTGTTGACTTTTTCCCACTTTCAGTTGACTTTGAGGAGAAAATGTATGCAGTAGGCAGAATACCAGGTTCTTTCACAAAGAGAGAAGGCAAGGCTTCTGACAAGGCTATCCTTGCTTCAAGATGTGTAGACAGACCTATCAGACCTCTTTTCCCAAAGGATATGAGAAATGACGTTTCAGTTGTTATGACAGTTCTTTCTGTTGACCCTGACAACTCACCTGAGATCACAGGTATGATAGCTACATCTATTGCACTTTCCATCTCTGATATTCCATGGAACGGCCCAGTTGCATCTATCAACGTAGGTTACGTTGACGGCGAGCTGGTGCTCAACCCAACTCTTGAGCAGAGAGCTAAGAACAGACTTAACCTTACAGTTGCAGGTTCAGCTGAAAAGATAGTAATGATCGAAGCAGGTGCTGACCAGATACCTGACGATCTTATGCTCAAGGCTATCATGACAGGTCATGAAGAGATAAAGAAAATGGTAGCTTTCATCAACGATATCAAGGCTCAGATCGGTAAGCCTAAGTTTGAGTTTGAGTCAATGGAAGTTGACCATGATCTGTTCGACGCTGTTGAAGCAATGGTAGGCGAGCAGGTAAAGGTTGCTCTTGATACAGATGATAAGAATGTAAGAGACGCAAGACTCCAGCCAATAATCGACGCTGTTCATGAGAAGTTCGATGAGCAGTGCGAGGATAACACAGCTGTTCTTGACGAAGTTATGTATAAGCTCCAGAAGAAGATAGTTAGAAACTGGCTCTATGAGGGCAAGCGTGTTGACGGCAGAGGTATCGACGAGATAAGACCACTTGCTGCTGAAGTTGGCGTTCTCCCAAGAGTACACGGTTCAGGTATCTTCACAAGAGGTCAGACACAGGTAATGACTATCGCAACACTTGGCCCTGTTTCAGACGCTCAGAAACTTGACGGTATCGACGAGGAAACTTCCAAGAGATATATGCACCAGTACAATTTCCCTTCATATTCTGTTGGTGAAACAAGACCTTCAAGAGGCCCGGGAAGAAGAGAGATAGGTCACGGCGCACTTGCTGAGAGAGCACTCGTTCCGGTTATCCCTTCTGTTGAAGAGTTCCCATATGCTATCAGATGCGTATCTGAGGTGCTTTCTTCAAACGGTTCTACATCGCAGGGTTCTATCTGTGGTTCTACACTTGCACTTATGGACGCAGGCGTTCCTATCAAAGAGCCTGTTGCAGGTATTTCATGCGGTCTTATCACTAAGGAGGACGGCAGCTGGATGACTATGGTAGACATTCAGGGCCTTGAGGACTTCTACGGCGATATGGACTTTAAGGTAGGCGGTACAAAGAACGGTATCACAGCTATTCAGGTGGATATCAAGGTAGACGGTCTGACACCTGAGATAATCGCAAGTGCTTTTGAAAAGACAAGAAAAGCAAGAATGTATATTCTTGATGAGATAATGCTCAAGGCTATCCCTGCTCCTCGTGCTGAGGTAAGCAAGTGGGCACCTAAGATGCTGGCAACAAAGGTACCGGTTGACAAGATCAGAGAAGTTATCGGTTCAGGCGGAAAGGTAATTCAGAAGATCTCTGCTGAGTGTGACGTTAAGATAGACATATCTGAGGACGGTAGCGTATTCGTTTCAGGTATAGACAAGGAAAAGGCTGAACAGGCAATCAATATCATTAATACTATCGCTAATGACCCTGAGATAGGTGCTATCTACAGAGGTAAGGTAGTAAAGATCATGAACTTTGGTGCTTTCGTTGAGATAGCTCCTGGTAAGGACGGTTTGGTACACATTTCTAAGCTTGACAAATCAAGAGTAGAAAAGGTCGAGGACGTTGTTTCTGTTGGCGACGAGATCGTTGTTAAGGTAATGGAAATAGACGATCAGGGCAGGATCAATCTTTCAAGAAAAGACGCTCTTGCTGATATCGAAGCTAAGAAGAACGCTAAGTAATAAGTTTTTAAGAGCGGGCGGCTATGTGCTGTCCGCTTTTTTGTTGACAAATTTGTTGACAAAAAAGAAGAAGTATGTTAATATAAAAGTAATAAATTTTTATAGGGGGTATCTTTATGAGATGTACAGTATGCGGGTGCGATATTCTGCCTAACAGCATTTGCTGTCAGAATTGTGGCACAAGAGTTATTGAAATGACAGGGGTAAATTCGGCACAGTCGAGGTATGGCAATAGTTTCAATAATAGCTTTAACAATGGCTTTGACAATAGCCTTAACAGCAATGTGAGGGCAGTGGGAAAGAATATGTCTATAGGCAAAAAGGTGCTTATCCTTTTGCTGGCATTGTTTGTGGGCGCAGCTATCGGTTTTGGATATTGGTACTATCACAATGTTTCAACCCATACCATTAGAGAGGAGAACTTTAGCGTTGAACTGCCAAGGTCACTTGAAAAGGAAACCACAATAGATTATGCGGCACAGAGCAGTGATGGAACTGTAAAAGCCAACGGAAAGTACGCCGATGTTAATAGCGATTTTCAGTATATGATCCTTGATTACTCTTCACTTGCCGGCGAAACAACGGATATTCTTACTGAGAAACTGTTTGTCACCTACATGAAGGGCAATTTGAAAAGTCAGTTTGGAAGCAGCTATAAAGAAGTGTATGCTGATGGTAACAAGCTTAAAATGACCTATCGTGCAAAAACGGGCGACGAAGTTTATAACTATGCTTTATGCAAAAAGTCAGGTTATAAATATTATTGGTTTGTTTTTGGCTGTAAGGCTGATGAAAAGGATTTCTATGACCCAAAATTTGAAAAGTGGGCAAGTACTATCCATATCAATTAATACAAAATTTATAAAATCGATTTGTTAAATTATTGACATAATAAACAGCATATGTTAGAATAAAAGCATAAATTATATGAGGGAGAAAAGAATATGAAATGTCCTATTTGTTCGGCAAAGATCAGTGATACTGACGCTTTTTGTCCTAATTGTGGGTCGGCTGTGAAGTCTGAAACAAGCGGTTATATGGATTCTATCGACACATCAAACCTTGGTGAGAATGTTGGCTTTGGCAAGCGCAACACAACAGGAGCACAACCTGTGAATGCAGTACCTCAGCAGAATTATGCTCAGGGTCAGCAGTCTTATGGTCAGCCACAGAACGGCTACGCTCAGCAGAGTTATCCGCCTCCGCAGAATGGCAATGCTCAAACTCCATACGGCAGTGCATATGAGCCTTACAAGATAGCGCCTGTTACATCTGCTAAAAAGGGTATACCAAAGCCTTTGATGTCAGTTCTTGTGTTTATCCTAGCGTTCTTGGTGGCTTTCGGCGTGAGATATTTTTACAAAAACACAGCTACTAAAACATTGCAGGGTACGGGATATACAATGACCGCTCCTGCGGATATTAAGAAATCTAGCAGTACAAATCTGTATGCCCTTGATAGCTTCTCCAACAACGAGGTGGGCATAAACGCTGTTAAGCTTTCATATTCTGATATTGCACTTTACGGCTATGGCAAGGGCGAGTCTGCATCGGATATCTTTGATTTTATCCTTGAAAACGGCTCAACAACCTTGAAAATAACAGGCAAGGATTCAAAATATATTTATTATACCCAGAGCATAGGAGATAAACATTATTATGGCATGAGTTCTATAACAGAGGGCAACGGTGGCTACTACATTTTTGATTTTCTCTGCGAGCAGAAAAATAAGTCAAAGTATGAAGATAAGTTCAAGGATTGGGCTGCTTCAGTTGAGATAAAGTAAATAATTCAAGCTGTCCTTCGGGGCAGCTTTTTTGTTTTGCATAAAAATCTTGCTTTTTTCGTCAAAAAGGTGTAAAATGAATCATATGACACAAAATCTGCTTTCCGCATAAAATGTACTAATAATATGTGGAGGTGATCTTGTGTTGAATCTTATACTTCTTCTGGCTCTTGTGCTGGCGGTCGTTATTTGGTTTTGGGTGAAATGGTATAAGGTGCGAAATGTTGGCAAGCGTGGAGGATATTTGCTTATCCCATGTAAAAAGAATACACGTGAGCTTGAACATATGGTAAAAAGCTGTTATTGGGAGGAGTTTTTTCAGCCTGAATATTATGGGAGAGAAATAATCCTCGTTCAGCTTGACAAAAGCGAGATAAATTATGTTTCAAAGCGTTTGGAACAGGATTATAGCATCGTTCACTGTGTTGATATAACTGAACTTGCAGATTTTATCAAGCGCAGAGAGCTGAAATGCCATGAAAAATAGATCATTCGGAGAATAATATGGAAGATTTAAAGACCCTCAAGGGTGAGGTTGACAGCATAATATTTAAAAGTGAGGACACAGGCTTCTGTGTGCTTATGCTTAACTGTGACAATGACCTTATCACAGTTGTTGGCGAAATGGGTGACGTTGAGGAGGGCGAAGATCTCGTTGTGACAGGGGAGTTCACTTCACATCAGAAATTCGGCGAGCAGTTCAAGGTGCATATCTTTGAGCGTTCTTTGCCTACTACCTCTGCAGCGATTCAGCGTTATCTTGCAAGCGGTGCTATATCAGGCGTAGGGCCTGTACTTGCAAAAAAGCTTGTGAACAAGTTCGGGGACGATACCCTTGACATAATAGAAAATTCTCCCGACAGGCTCACGGAGATAGACGGGATAACAGTTAAAAAAGCGGAAAAAATATCTCAGGAGTTCAAAACCACTTTTGCCGCAAGGTCTCTTATGTCATATCTTAACAAATTCGAGATAGAAACTTCTTATGGCATAAAGGCGTGGAAGCGTTGGGGCAACACTGCCGAGCAGATTATAAAATCAAACCCTTATGTGCTTTGTATTCAGGGCGTCGACCTGTCATTTTCCCGTGCGGACGCAGTTGCGGCAAAGTCTGATATCCCTGCTGACAGCGAGTGCAGGATAAAGGCAGGCATTACATATATTCTAAGACAAAACGCTGACCAAGGTCATACCTGCCTGCCTTTAGATAGCCTTGTGAAAACAGCGGTAAGTTATCTTGATGTTGATGAAAAGCTTATAAAAAAAGTAATCGAGGATGAAACTGAGGAGGAAAACCTCTACTATTACGATAAGCATGGCAGACGTTTTGTTATGCTTGCAGATTTTTACAAAGCTGAGGACTACATAGCAAGGCGACTTGCCATAATGCGGCAGATCTCTTATGACAATAAGATAGATTTTTCCGAAGTAATTGATCTTGAAGAGGAAAATAATGGCATACAATATGAAAAAATACAGCGTGAAGCCATAAATCTTGCACTGTCAAAGGGTTTTCTTGTGCTGACGGGAGGGCCAGGTACAGGAAAGACCACAACGCTCAACGCTATAATTTCTCTTTATCAGCAGCAAGGGCTTAACGTTATGATATGTGCACCAACAGGCAGAGCCGCAAAAAGGCTTTCTGACCTTACGGGATTTGACGCAAAAACTATCCACAGGCTTCTTGAAGTGAAGCATACAAGCGGTGACACACTTGCGTTTATACATGATGAAAACAATCTTCTCGATTGTGACGCTTTGATAATCGACGAGATGTCCATGGTGGATTCTTGCCTTTTTGAAGCCGTTTTGAGAGCCATAAGCGTTACCTGCAAGCTCGTTCTGGTGGGGGACAGCGATCAGCTTCCGTCAGTAGGTGCAGGAAATGTGTTAAAGGATATTATTGACAGCGGAGTAATGTCTGTTGTAACACTAAAAGAGATCTTCAGACAGGCACAGGAGTCTGAGATTGTTATGAACGCCCATAAGATAGTAAACGGCGAGCATATCGACCTGGCCAGCAAGGACAAGGATTTCTTTTTTATGCAACGGCTTGAATATGGAGAACTTCAGGATCTTGTGGTGGAGCTTTGCAAAACAAGACTGCCAAAAGCCTACGATTACTCGCCCATAGACGACATTCAGGTGCTTTCGCCTACACGAAAAGGTCCTGCGGGTACTGTGGAACTAAACAAGCGTCTACAGCAGGAGCTTAATCCTCCTGCCGCAGGAAAATCAGAGGTCAAGACCCCTGTTTATACTTTCAGAAAAGGTGACAAGGTCATGCAGACCAAGAATGATTATGAAATTCTTTGGAAAAAGTATATAACCGAGGACAAGACCGAAAGTGGCGCAGGCATTTTTAACGGCGATATAGGCATAATAATTGCAGTGAACAAGATACTTAAAACTGTGACTATAGATTTTGAAGGCAGAATAGCTGTCTATGACAAGCAAATGCTGGATAATCTGGAGCTTGCCTATGCCATAACAGTGCATAAAAGCCAAGGTTCTGAGTTTGATGTTGTCATTCTCACTGTATTCGGTGGATTTGACAAGCTTTATTACAGAAATCTTCTTTATACGGCTGTGACAAGAGCCAAAAGAATGCTTATAATAGTTGGCTCGAAAAAGCGTGTTGATTTTATGATAGATAATAATAAACGCACTTTGAGGTATACTGCGCTTAAAAATATGCTAATGGAGCTTGTAGAGGGTGATGACAGTGGTCAGCAGACGCTTGATATATAAATTTCTGCTTGATTTTGTTTATCCTAATCGTTGCCCTATATGTGGAAGTTTTATAAAATGGGACGAGCTTTTGTGCAAAAATTGTGAATGTAAGCTGCCTTTTCATAAAAAAAAATTGTGCGAAAAGTGCGGCAAGGATAAGTGCCTAGATCATGATTCACTACATTTTGATAGCATTTATACTCTTATGAGATATGAAGATATCTGCGTGAAAGCAATACATCAGCTTAAAGACGACAGACAGCTTAATTTTGCGGAATATTCTGCGAAGCTTCTGGGTAATGTGCTAAGAAAAAATGGTATCGCACAGCAGGCGGATATCATCACATCAGTGCCAATGCACAGATCAAAACGCCGTAAAAGAGGATATGATCAGGCACAAAAGCTTGCACACTTTACGGCTATGGAGCTTGGGATAAGAGAAGATCATCGTCTACTTGGACGGACAAGGGATACTGCAGAACAGCATACTTTGACTGCCGCTCAACGAAAAACTCATGCGGAGGATATTTATTATTCTCTAGCGAAACACGCTGACATAAAAGGCAAAAATATACTGCTATTTGATGATGTTTACACAACAGGTTCAACGCTTAACGTGTGCAGCGGACTGCTAAAGAAAATGGGTGCTAAAAAGGTGTTTTGTGCTGCAATAGCCACAACGCTTCTTGATGAAAAGCATAAAGAATAAAACAGGCCGCCTTCGGTATAATAATATCGGGAGGCGGTCTTTATGATAACTGAGGAACAGTTTGCGGCGATAAAAAGACTTATCGTGTCTGAAAACTGCATGATAGACAGGTTTGAGCATTATGTGAGTGAGATAAAAGAGCCGCAGCTAAAGGAAGATATGCAAAAGCTTACAGCGGCTTTGAAAAATCAGCGTTCAGGGTTGCTCACAAGTCTGGAGGATAACAATGGTAACTGACGGAAATATAATAAAAGAAGCAAGATTTTTTGTCAAGGCGTATTCAAAGGAGTTTTGTCAGACCTACAGTGATCTATGCGGAAGTCCTTTTGCGGAGTGTATAAAAAGTGCGCTTGACGGTCAGCTTAGAATAGCAGAGAAGCTCGAAAGTCTTGAAAAAACATACTGTGACAAAACCAAGCTACCAATTGCAGACAGTATTGATGTGAACAGATTTTTATATAAGAACAGGGAAGATATGAGGTAAAAAAGTCCGCAGATGCTGGCCTGCGGACTTTTGTTATTTTGATATATGTACGTCAAGTTGGTCGAATGGTATAGAAATGCCGTTTGCGTCAAAGCGTTCCTTTGCCTCTTTGAGAAATTTGTATCGTATCTCCCAGTAAGCATCGGTCGGTATCCATACACGCATGATAAGGATTATAGCACTTGCGCCATGCTCGCAGACAGCCACAAGCGGCTTGTCAGGCTCGTTTATTACCCTTGGCTCATCATTGAGCATTTCTCTGAGAATAGCCATTGCCTTGTTGTGGTCGTCATTGTAGCTGATAGAGAATTTCAGTTCAAGGCGACGTTTGTCGTCAGCAGTTATATTCGTAATAGTCGATTGTGAAACAACTCCGTTTGGTATAAATATCATCTTATTCTCAAGGGTCTTTAAGGTGGTGTAAAGTATAGAGATAGCGTCAACAGTTCCCTCTGAGTCGCCTATTTTTACATAATCACCGCATTTAAAAGGCTTTGAAAAAAGTATGATAAAGCCGCCTGCGACGTTTGAAAGACTGTTTTGAAGAGCAAGACCGATAGCAAGACCTGCTGCACCGATAGTTGCGACTATTGATGACATAGGTACTTGAAGTGCAGAAAGTGCCATTACTATTATTATAATAAGTAATACAGTGTGTACCACAGATGTGAGAAATTTATGTATAGTCACGTCTGTTCGACGCATGCTCAAACCTTTGTGCATGACCTTCAAAACAAGCTTGTCAAGAAGTATTCCTAAAAGAAAAATAACAGCCGCAGCTATAAGATGTGGGGTAAATTTCTCAAGCCAATTCAAAAATCTGTCAGACAAAAAAATCATCTCCGTAACATTATTATGTAAAGATATTATAACATCTTAACATGATATTTGCAAGTGTTCCCAATATATAAGTTTTTTGCGTATTTATGCACTTTTATCAGAAATCATAACAAAAATAGGTGTTGACTTGGAGATAATTTTGTGAAAAAAATGTGGGAAAAAGTCTTGCTATTTGTGTGGCTTTGGTGTATAATAATATTAAGTTTTATTATACTTACAGTAAGGAGAATTTTTATGATCAATTTTCTTAACACTGCAGCTCAGATGGTTGCGGCAAAGAGTACGATCAGTCCTGATCAAAAAGATCTGGGTGCTGGAACTGTTGCCTCTGTCGTTATCACAGGTTTAGTTGTGGTATTTATCGGACTTGTTCTGCTTATTCTGCTTGTGTCGATATACGGCAAGTTATTTGACGTTATCAACGGCAGAGCTGCAAGAAAGGCTGAAGAGGCAAAAAAAGCTGCTGAAGCTGCAAAGGCTGTTGCTAAGCCAGAGCCAATAAAGGCTGCTGCTCCTGTTGTAGAAGACGGCATTGAAGAAGAAACAGTTGCTGTTATCATGGCTGCAATTTCGGCTATGAGCAGTGCAGAGGGCAAGAAGCTCGTTCTTAAGAGCGTTAAAACTGCCAAGCCTCAAAGACCTGCATGGTCTACCGCAGGCATAATAGACAATACAAGACCATTTTAGTGCAGTTGACGTGAAAGGAACGTGATAATAGATGTCAATAATTAATTCATTTCTTGATACCATGGCGTCTTTGGCGTCACAGTCGGGTTTTGCGGGTTTCCTCGTAGACGGTGGCTGGAAAAATATCATAATGATACTTATTTCATTCGTATTTATGTATCTGGCTATTGCAAAGGGCTTTGAGCCGCTTCTGCTTCTGCCTATCTCATTCGGTATGCTGCTTACAAACCTGCCATACGCTGAGATGTATCATCCAGACTTCTGGAACTATAAAACGGTTGCAGGCAATGATCACTATATAGATTACGGTCAGATACTTCAAAAGGGTGGTCTGTTGGATATTCTTTACATGGGCGTTAAGCTTCAGATCTATCCACCACTCATATTCCTTGGAATCGGTGCTATGACAGACTTTGGTCCGCTGATCGCAAGCCCTAAGAGCTTTCTTATGGGTGCTGCTGCACAGGGCGGTATCTTCTTTACATTCATCGGTGCAGCTCTCTTCGGCATGAGTGCTGCTGAGTGCGGTTCTATTGCTATCATCGGCGGTGCTGATGGTCCTACATCTATCTATGTATCTTCAAGACTTCTAACCTCAAACAGTAATATCGGCGTTGGTACTATTGCACTTGCAGCCTATACATATATGGCTCTTGTTCCTATTATCCAGCCGCCTATCATGAAGGCTCTTACAACAAAGAAAGAGCGTTCAGTAGTAATGGGTCAGCTCAGACCTGTTTCTAAGGTAGAAAAGCTTATTTTCCCTATCCTCGTAACTATCGTTATCTCACTCATGGTTCCTTCAGCAGCTCCACTGGTTGGTATGCTCATGTTTGGTAACCTTCTTAAAGAGAGTGGCGTCTGCGACAGACTTGTTAAGACTGCTCAGAACGAGCTTATGAACATCATCACTATCTTCCTTGGTGTAACAGTTGGTGCAACAACACAGGCAGATAAGATCATGAATATTCAGTTTGCAGAAGTTATGGCACTTGGCGTTGTAGCATTCTCAATTGGTACAGCCTGCGGCGTACTTCTTGGTAAGCTTATGTATGTTCTTTCAGGTCACAAGATCAATCCTCTTATCGGTTCAGCAGGTGTATCTGCCGTTCCAATGGCAGCCCGTATCTCTCAGAAGGTCGGTCAGCAGGAAGTTCCTACAAACTATCTGTTGATGCACGCTATGGGTCCTAATGTTGCCGGCGTTATCGGTTCAGCCGTTGCTGCTGGTGTTCTTCTTACAATTGTAAGATAAGATCAGAAATTTTTCGGGACGATGAAAAGCATCGTCCCGATTTTTGTGTATAGTTTAGGAGTGTTGATATGTCGGAAAGTAAATTTTTTGCAGTGATATCTCGTATGAAATATATAAATCGTTGGGCACTTATGAGAAATACGATCAATGAGAATATTAGCGAGCATTCCCTTGAAGTTGCTTTTATCGCACATGTGCTTGCACTTATCAGAAATAAGCGATTTGGCGGTAATGTTTCTCCTGAGAGATGTGCGCTGCTTGCTATGTATCATGATGTCACCGAGATAATCACAGGTGACTTGCCTACGCCTATAAAATATTACAGCCACGAGATAAAGGGCGCATATGATGAGATCGAGCAGAAAGCCAAAAATACTCTGGTGTCTTATCTTCCTGATGATCTGAAAGAGGACTTTGAGCCGCTTTTCTGCAAAACTTCACAGGAAGAAGAAGCATGGACTCTTGTTAAAGCGGCTGATAAGCTTTCTGCACTTATAAAGTGCCTTGAAGAAAGACAAATGGGAAATACTGATTTTGCATCAGCTGAAAAATCTACACTTGAATCTATTGTCGCAATGAATATTCCAGAAGCAAATGTTTTTCTTGATGAATTTATTCCAGCTTATACATTAACTCTTGACGAACAAGCTTGACAATGCCCCAGTGGTGTTGTATAATAGAAACTGAAATTATAGGACAATATTAAGTGGGAAGATATTGAATTAACGGAGGTTTTCAATTGGATATTATCGTTTCTGCGTCGCTGCTTGCCTGCGACTTTTCAAACCTTGCGTTCGAGATAAAGCGTGCTGAGGACGCTGGTGTTGACTGGATTCATTATGATGTCATGGACGGAATGTTTGTGAGAAATATAAGTTTTGGCGAACCGCTTTTGAAAAGTGTGGGCAAAAGCATAACTGTTCCAGTAGACGTTCATCTCATGATTTGCGATCCTATCAGATATATTGATAACTACGCAGATCTTGGAGCTGACCTTATAACTTTTCATTATGAGGCGGCTGATGATCCGCAAGCTGTTATTGACAAAATACATTCGAGGGGGATCAAGGCAGGAATCTCCATTAAGCCTGCAACACCTGTAAGTGCGATCCAGCCATTTCTTAAGTCTGTTGATATGGTACTCGTTATGACAGTAAACCCAGGTTTTGGCGGTCAAAAGTTTATTCCTGACACTCTTGAAAAAATAAGCGAAGTGAGATATCTAATTGACCAGACGGAAAGGGATATCAGACTTCAGGTTGACGGTGGCGTAAATCTCGAAACTGCTGGTTTGCTTAAAGAGTCTGGTGCAGACACTTTAGTAACGGGAACATATGCGTTTAAGGCAAACGATATGCCAGAGGCTGTTAAGCTTCTAAGAGAAATAGTTTAGTTTTTCAAAAGGAGTACTGCTCAATAATGGGCTGTACTCCTTTATTTTGTTTATAATCACGTTGTCAGTAGCGCAGGTTTTCAGTAAAGCTTTTTTCGCAACTGTTGAGCGTGCGTATCCTATGGTGAAGATTAGAGCATAACCACTAGGAAGCTGATACAGACTGCTTTTTATAATCTTTTCGGAGTGTTTTTTGTATATTTCAGTAGCTTTTGATATTAGCTCGTTTGGATCGTAGCTGATTATGGCAAGTTCGGTGGTGTGATGACTGTCGTTTTTAGGTAGTATAAAATATATGTTTATTGTTTCTTCGCTTGTCAAAGCAACATCAACTTCAATATTTCCTTCGGATATTTTTATAAGTCCTGTCTCTTTGAGTATAAACATGAGTTCAGATAAAAAATCTTTGCTCCTTTTGTTGTTTTTCTCAAAATCTTCAAAGGATATATTCATTATCCGCATATCCTTTTCGTTGAGAATAACTTTTATTTCATACTCTGACAGCCTTTTTATCTCCAAAACAAACACCCCTTATGTATAATGTCAGTCTGTGCTGTATCATTATACTCATAAGGGGTGGTTTCTGTGAAAATTTGTTTATGAAAGCTGATCTGAAAGTTCTGCCCATTCGTCCATTTTCTGGTCAAGGGCGGTTTTGGCTTCTTCAAGCTCTTTGCATTTCTCGCTCATTTTGCTGTAGTCGGAAGCTATCTCAGGGTCAGATATGGCATTTTCAAGTTCAAATATCAGAACTTCTGTATCTTCGATCTCCTTTTCAAGTTCTCTTATGCGGTTGCGTTTTTGAGCGTCAGCGGCACGCTGTTCCTTACTGCGATATTGTCTTGCTTTGTTTTCTTTGTACGCTTTTTCCTCTTCAGCACGCTTTATCTCTGCTTCGCTCTGCATCTTGAGCTGACGGGCAGCGTTCACCGCTTCGCTGTATGCGTCAAAGTTGCCCTCGTATGAGTTCACCTCGTCATGCTTTATCTCTATTATCCTGCTTGCTACCTTGTTGAGTAGATATCTGTCATGAGATATAAGGATTATCGTTCCACCAAACTCTGCCAAAGCGTCCTCCAGCACTTCTTTTGTGCTTAGGTCAAGGTGGTTTGTAGGCTCGTCAAGCACAAGTACATTTCCACGATTGAGAGCCATTATGGCAAAGCAAAGCTTTGCCCTTTCGCCACCGCTGAGAACAGAAATAGGCTTGAACACATTCTCGCCTGTAAGCAGAACTGCACCTAGCACGCTTCTTGCCTGTTGTTCTGATAATCTTGGATAGCGATCCATTATTTCTTCAAGCACTGTCTTATGGGGATCAAGTATAGCGTGTTCCTGTTCAAAATAGGATATCTTCACGTTTCCGCCCCAGCTTATATTGCCGCCCTCGTGTGGGATAATGCCTTGGATAAGTTTCAGTATAGAAGTTTTTCCGATACCGTTCGCACCGATTATAGCAACGTGCTCTCCACGGCGAACGTTCATGGTAAGTGACTTTATAAGCTCCTTTTTGTCAGCACCCTCGCCAACGACCAGCGGACAATCCACAACTCGCACAATATCCTTTGTTGGCTCAATGTCATATTCAAGCTTTATCTTTGGAGACTTTGTGTACATGAGCGGCTTGTCGATACGCTCGATATGGTCAAGCATATGCTGTCTTGACTTCGCCATTTTTGAGGTTGAAGCCCTGACGAGATTTTTCGCCACATAGTCCTCAAGCTTTGCTATCTCTTTTTGCTGTGCCTCATATTCTTTGAGCTGACGCTCTGAGTTCATTTTCTTTTGCACAAGATAGGAGGAATAGTCTCCCCGATATGATGTGAGCCTGCCTTGTTCTATCTCACATATTCTCGTACAGACCTTGTTTAGAAAATATCTGTCGTGGGAAACTATGATTATTGCACCCTTGTAGCCTTTGAGATAGTCCTCTAACCACATGAGCGTTTCAAAATCAAGGTGGTTGGTAGGCTCGTCAAGTATAAGCAGATTAGGCTCTTCAAGAAGAAGCTTAGCCAGTGCAAGACGTGTTTTTTCACCGCCTGAAAGAGTAGAGATGACTCTGTCTGTAGGTGTTGAGCCAAAGCCCATGCCGTTAAGAACCTGCTTTATTTTCACATCTATCCTATATCCGTCCCGAGCCTCAAAGTATGAAGAAAGCTCGGCATACTCATGGCTTATGTCGTCAATATCGCCGCCATCTGCCATTTTCTTTTCAAGGACTTTCATTTTATCCAGTGTTTCAAGGAGGGGAGCGAAAGCGTTCTTCATTTCCTCACCTATGGTAAGTTCAGAATTAAGTCCGCTGTTCTGCCTTAAAAAGCCAATGGAAGCCTTGCCTGCGATATTCACAGAGCCTAGTCCTTCGGGGGTCTTGTCATAGCCCTCACTGCCTGTAATGATATTAAGCAGGGTAGACTTTCCGCATCCGTTTATGCCGATAAGTCCAACGGCTTCTCTGTCTTCAACTGTAAAATTTATATCCTTGAGCAGTGCCTGCCCATTGAAATATTTGTAAAGATGTTCAACATTCAATAACATTGTATATTTCTCCTGTAACAATTATCAGAACTTATTATACACTATTTTCTTCTTGATTTCAACCTTTTTTATTTTATTGCCACACTTATGCCATGCTTAATAAAAAAATATGAAAAAAGTGCGTAAAACTATGTACTTTTTGATCGAGATGTGGTATAATGAAAACAAGTCTATAATTTTAGTCTTGATAGGCTGATTATTTTATCCGAAAGGACGGGTGATGTTAGGGTTGGAGCAGAAGCTTTCTTTGTATGGTTTTAATAATCTAACCAAGACCCTTAGCTTTAACATATATGATGTATGTTATGCCAAAACTGAAAGAGAACAAAAGGAATATATTGCTTATATTGACGAGCAGTATAATTCAGAAAGACTTACGAAAATTCTTTGCGACGTTACTGAGATGATAGGCGCAAGGATACTTAATATATCAAAACAGGATTATGAGCCGCAGGGTGCGTCTGTGAACGTGCTTATTGCTGAAAAAGCCCTCGATGAGGACAGTATCGACCCTTCGTGCAATCAAGGAAAAATAGGCGGCGATGTGCCTGAAATGATACACGCTCACCTTGACAAAAGTCATGTAACTGTTCACACATTTCCTGAATATCACCCAGACAACTCCATTTCCACATTCCGAGTGGATATAGATGTTTCTACTTGCGGAACTATTTCTCCGCTAAATGCACTGAATTATCTTATCAGCAGCTTTGACTCTGATATTATCACTATTGACTACCGAGTAAGAGGCTTTACGCGAGATGTTTTGGGAAAGAAGTTTTTTATCGATCACAAGATAACTTCGATTCAGGATTATATAGATAAAAATACGCTGACTAAATATGACGCAATAGATGTCAATGTTTACCAGTCGAACATTTTCCATACCAAGCTTCTCATTAAGGATATCGACTTGCAGAATTATCTTTTCAAGCAGGACGTATATGAGCTTACGCCGAAGCAAAGGCTTGATATAACAGATAGTCTGCGCCGTGAGATGATCGAGATATACAGCGGCATGAACATATACTGATAAGGTAGTGATAGATTTGAACTTAACACAGAATAACGCACCTGTGTATGAGGCTTTAAAAAAACATATGAGGAACAGAGTGGTGCGTCTTGATGTACCTGGTCACAAGGGCGGAAGAATGAATAAAGAGCTTCGTGACTTTTTGGGCGTGGATTGTCTGAAGTGCGATGTGAACTCCATGAAGCCACTTGACAACCTTTGTCACCCTGTTTCTGTAATAAAAGATGCTGAAATGCTTGCCGCCGAGGCTTTTGGTGCAAAGCACGCTTTCTTTATAGTAAATGGTACTACTGCCGCAGTCCAGACGATGATATTTACAAGTTGTAAGGCAGGAGATAAGATAATAATGCCGAGAAACGTTCACAGAAGTGCTATCAATGCACTTGTTGTGTGCGGTGCTATACCTGTTTATGTAAACCCAGGCACAAACAAACAGCTTGGAATACCTCTTGGAATGTCCGTTAAGGACGTTGAAAAAGCTATCAAGGAAAATCCTGATGCAAAGGCTGTTTTGGTGAATAACCCGACTTATTACGGAATTTGCTCTGATATAAAAAGCATCGTCAAGCTTGCCCATGAGCATGGTATGTTGGTGCTCGCGGACGAAGCACATGGCACTCACCTTTATTTTGGTGAGGGTCTGCCTTGCTCTGCAATGGCGGCAGGAGCAGATATGGCGGCAGTATCAATACACAAAACAGGAGGAAGCCTAACGCAGTCATCGCTTCTTCTTTGTGCAGATACTGTTTCGGAGGGTTATGTAAGACAGATAATTAACCTCACTCAGACCACGAGCGGTTCTTATCTGCTTATGGTATCCCTTGACCTTGCAAGAAAAAATCTTGCGCTCAACGGCAAGGAGCTTTTTAAAAAGGCAGTTGACTATGCCGATTATGCAAGGGAAGAGATAAATAAGATAGGTGGCTATTACGCTTTCGGTCGGGAGCTTGAAAACGGTGACGATATCTTCGCATTTGACAGCACAAAGCTTTCTGTTCACACAAGAGCCATGGGATTGGCAGGTGTTGAGGTCTATGACATTCTCCGTGACGATTACGACATTCAGATAGAGTTCGGTGATATCGGAAATATACTTGCTATAGTTTCCGCAGGAGATAGAGAGCTTGAGATAGAGCGTTTTATATCCGCACTTTCCGAAATTAAAAGGCTTTATTCAAAAGACCCGTCAGGAATGTTTGACCACGAATATATCAATCCTATCGTTGAGATACCGCCGCAGCAAGCTTTCTACAGCGAGAAAAAATCAGTGCCTATCGAAGAAAGCAACGGTATGATATGCGGAGAGTTTGTTATGTGCTATCCGCCGGGAATACCTATCCTTGCCCCTGGTGAGAAGATAACTTCCGACATACTTAATTATATCGCATACTGTAAAGAAAAGGGCTGTTTCCTTACAGGTACGGAGGATCTTGAGATAAACAACATAAACGTAGTAGTAAATTCATAGAGAGGGGACACATTTTATGGATCTTTGGTTTACTGAAAAACATACGGACGATGTTAATTTCAGCATTCGTGTAAAAAAGCAGCTGTATTCTAAAAAAAGCTACT